>JALZVY010000279.1 GCA_023300125.1 Phycisphaera sp. | reverse complement strand
CGCCCGCCTCACGTCCGGCCGATCCAGGGCCCCTGGTCGTCGGCGGCCTCGGCGGTGTCAAAGGCTTCCATCACCCGCTGGACCACCTCTTCGCGCAGCGGGTTTTTCTCGATCGCCGCCACGTTGGCCTCGGCATTGGCCGTGGACGTGGTGCCGCAGATCGCGCTGTGCACCCCGGCGTGGGCCAAGGTGAACTTCAGCGCGATTTCGGGCCACTCCACCTCGGGGTGGCCTGAGTAGCCCAGGTCCGTAGGCGTCAGGCCCATCAGCCCGAAGCGGCGGTGATACTCCGAGGCGTACTGCTTATAAAAACCCGGCTGGCTCGCGGGGCTCTTCCAGGCCGCGTTGGCGATCGGACGTTTGGCGATCACCCCGGTGTTGTGGGCCTTGCACACGGGCAGCACTGTTTTCAGGTTGGCCTGGTCGCACAGGTTCACCGATGTTTCGATCACCGTGATGTCGGGCCGCGCCGCGGCCCACACCGCGGGGCTGTTGTCGCCCGAATAGCCCGCAAAGCGGATCTTGCCCGCCTCGCGCGCGGCCACCAGCGCGCCGATGGCATCGCCTTTTTGCAGGGTCTCCAGGTCGCAGCTGTGCAGCAGGCACACGTCGAGATAGTCGGTCTTGAGCCGTTGCAGCGAGCGATCGATCGTCGCGCTCAGGCGCTCGGGGCTCCACGCGTCGCCAGGCAGGTCGTCATCGCCCATGCCGCATTTGCTGATCAGCGTGTACTCGGACCGCCGGGCGGCCACGGCTTCACCGATGGCCGCCTCCGAGCCCTTGTAGGCCGCGGCGGTGTCGATGAGGTTTACCCCACGGTCAAGCAGGGCGTTGATCAAACGCTCAATTTGATTGGGCCCGGTGTCCAGGAAGCCGATGGGGGCCGCCCCGTAGCCCAGACGGGTGACAGAAAGGCCGGTCCGGCCGAGTTCATTGGTTCGCATGCGAGCCATTGTAACCGCGTGAGCGATCAGTCCCCGCGGCGCGGGCCCGATCGCTTTAGACATTCGCGAAAGCGGGCTGGGTGTGTGCCTGCCCGGCATCCGCGTCGGTGCCGTCGTAGTTGTGGGTGATCTCTTGGCCAGGTTGGATGTCCACCAGGGTCATCACCGTCAGGTCGTCGTAGTAGGCCGCGTTGGCCTGGGTGGCGTGGTTGATGAACCGAAGGTTGTTGGTCACCTGAAAACCGCGCTCATCGTCGAGCCACAGCACATAGGCACCGTCCTGGGTCACCTCCACGCCTTCCAGCGTGCCGATCACCGTGTCGGCGGGAATCACCGCGGTGGCAAACAAACCGTGGCCGTGGATCGGGCTCTCGCGTACTTCATACATGGTCTTGCTCTCAGTCAATCAACACCCAAGATTCCCGCGGCGCTTCCGCGTGCTCTTGGGTTCGGGGCGGAGATCTTACGCGCGAGTGGCCGGGGGACTGGGCCAGCGCGCTTAGCGACCGAGAAGAAATTTGAGCCGCCCGAACCGGCGCGGCGACGATCCGTGTTCAGTGTCCTGTTAAGCGCGCGTGGGCACGCTGGTCGCGCACCCGCGCAGCCCGGGCCACCTGCCTTGGCAGGGCATGGCCGCGCGGGTGCCGATATCTTCAAGGTCCCTCGTGACCCCCTCCCGCATTCAAGCCCCCGAGTTCCCATGACCCTGCAAGAAGCCGTCGCCCTGGTCCAGAAGCAATTTGGCCACGAAGTGAACCCCGATGGCGCCGACGCCGCGGCCATCGCCGAAACGCGCTCGGCCTACGACGCCGCGCTGCAGAGCAGCCCCTGCGTCATGGCCGTGGCGGTGCAGGTGTGGGGCGACGAGATCACCCGGCAGAACATGGCCCGGGCCATGGCCGCCCAAAAGCAGGCTCAGGCCCAGGCCCAGGCTCAGCAACAGCAGGGCGGCAACCCGGGCGCTCCGGGCAGCAACTTTATGAAGTAACGCCAAGGCGGGCACCGGCACATTTGGCCGGCCCGGTCTTTGGGTTGTTTTTGTCGCCGACGCTTTAGCCCAGCTCGCGTTCGTCGCGTTCTTTTACCGCCGCGGCCACGAAGTCGGCCAGGGGCACTGCGCCACGGTCGCCGTCGGTGCGGTGTCGCACGCTCACCGTGCCCGCGTCGGCGTCTTTGCCGCCGACCACCAGCATGTAGGGGACCTTGTCTTCTTGGGCGACCTTGATCTTGCCGTTCACGCGGTTGCTGCTGGTGTCCATGCTGCAGCGCAGGCCCTGGTCTTTCAGGGCGTCGAGCACGGTGGTGGCGTAGTCGTTGAACTTGTCGCTGATGGGTAGCACACGGACCTGTTCGGGGCTCAGCCACAGCGGGAAAGACCCGTTGAAGTGCTCGATCAGGCAGCCGATGAAACGCTCCATGCTGCCGAAGGGCGCGCGGTGGATCATGATCGGCCGGTGCTCGGCGTTGTCGCTGCCGGTGTAGCTCAGATCAAATCGTTGCGGCAGCTGGTAATCCACCTGCACCGTGCCCAGCTGCCACTCGCGGCCGATGACGTCTTTGACCACGAAGTCGATCTTGGGCCCGTAGAACGCCGCTTCGCCGGGCTCTTTGCTGAACGGCACGTCCAGCGATTCGGCCGCGGCGATGCACGCGTTTTCCGCGGCGTCCCAGTCGCTGGCCTCGCCGACAAACTTTGACGAGTCGGGGTCGCGTAAACCCACGCGCACGCGGTAGTCGTTCATGCCCAGGGTCTTGAACACGATCTTGACCAGCTCGATGCAGCCCAAGACTTCAGCGGCCAGCTGCTCGGGGGTGACAAACAGGTGCGCGTCGTCTTGGGTGAAGCCGCGCACGCGGGTCATGCCGCCCAACTCGCCGCTCTGCTCCCAGCGATACACCGTGCCGAACTCGGCCAGGCGCACCGGAAGGTCGCGGTAGCTGTGCTTGTCGCTGGCGAAGATGCGGATGTGGTGCGGGCAGTTCATCGGTTTGAGCATGTAGCCCTCGATGGTGCCGTCGGACATGCTCGCCGTGAGCTCGGCACAGCTGCAGCCCTCGTCGGACAGTTTTTTCAGGTGGTCGCGTTCGACCAGCGGCGGGTATTGGCTGTCGGCGTAGTACGGGAAGTGGCCGCTGGTGCGGTACAGATCCAGCTTGCCGATGTGTGGGGTGAACACCTGGCTGTAGCCCTGGCGTTCCAGATGTTCGCTGATGAACTTCTGCAGCTGGTCGCGCACCACCGCGCCTTTGGGCTTCCACAGCACCAGGCCCTGGCCCACCATCTCGTCGATCTCAAACAGCCCCAAAGACCGGCCGATCACCCGGTGGTCGCGGGCCTTGGCTTGCTCAAGGTTTTCCAGGTGAACGTCCAGGTCGGCGGGGGTAAAGAACGCGGTGCCGTAGACGCGCTGGAAGCGGTCGCTGGTCACATCGCCGTGCCAGTGCGACGAGGCCACGGACATCACCTTGACGGCACCCAGCAGCCCGGTGCGCGGCACGTGGGGGCCTTGGCACAGGTCTTCCCAGTTTTTGTCTTGCTCGCCGGTGGCGTACCACGACAGCTCGGCGGCGCCCTTGGCGATCGCCTTCTGCGCGTTGTCGATCTTGTACTTGTTGTCCTCGGCCATGAGCCGGGCCATGCCCGCGACAGGTTCCAGCGCGTAGCGCGTGAAGGGCCGGTCTTCCGCGGCGATCTTCTGTATCTCGTCTTCGATGCGTTCGAAGTCGGTGGTCGAGATCGGCGTGTCCAGGCTCAGGTCGTAGTAGAAGCCCGTGGAAAGCGCCGGGCCGTAGGCCAGCAGCGTGTCGGGGAAGAGGCGCTCGATGGCCTCGGCCATCACGTGGGCGGCCGAGTGGCGCAGCAGCATGAGTGCGTCGGCTTCGTGGGCCTCGTCGCGCCACTTGCTGATGCCCTTTTTGTTTTGCCGCGGCGCGGTCACCAGGGCCACGGTGCAGTCGCCGGGCAGCGGCAGGTTCACGTCCACCAGATCGCCGTTGACCCGGGCGCCGATGGCCGCCTTGGCCAGCCCCTCGCCGATGGCGGCGGCCACGGTGTGCGCGGTAGCGCCTTGGGGATGGGACTGGGTGGATCCGTCGGGCAGGGTCACGGTCAGGGGCATGTTCGGGAGCCTTTGGGGGGCG
>JALZVY010000278.1 GCA_023300125.1 Phycisphaera sp. | reverse complement strand
GAGGGTGTGGCTGGTGGTGGCTTGGTTGTGCTCGATGAGCAGGGTGGCGAGGCTGGGGGTTTGCACGACCAGGAACAGCCCCGAGAGAAGCAGGGTGACGATGAGCCAGTTGCGGAATTTGGCCTGGCGTTCACGCCGCACATTTTGCAGAGCAAAGTGCATGGTGACGCTGCTGGCGAGGATGACCAGGGTGCTGAACCACAGGCCAAAGGGCAGGTGCAGGCTGCCCAGCGGTGGGGCCGTGGCGGGGGTGACGGCTTTGGTGACGGGGTTGATGAGTTCGCGGGTTTGCTGCACGCGGATGATGACGTAGCCCAGCATGGAGGCGGCGAACAGCATGCCCAGGGCGGCTAAAAAAAGCCACATACCAAAGACGCCGGCTTTGGGCGGAACCCGCTGGAGGGGAGGTGGGCTCTGGTCGGGCGGGGGCAGGATGTCTGCGGATTCGTAGGGTGGGGGGTCGGCGTCGTGCGGTGAAGGGGGGGGGGCAGCGTCTTCCATACCGTCAAGTTTAGTCACGCTGTCTTGGCCCGGTGGTGGCGTGCTGCAGGGAGATACGAAAAACGCCCCGGCGGGTGGCCGGGGCGTTGGGATCGTGTGGGAGCAAGGGGGCTTTATCAGGGCGTGGAGCCGCGGAGGGCGGCGGCGGCCTGGGTGGGGGCGTAGGCCCCGGTGTCCAGGAGCGCGAAGCTGATGAACAGGGTGACAAACAGCAGGCTGGCGACGAGGATGAAGCCGTTGATCGGGGCATCCCAGCGCAAGTGCATGAAGTAGAGGCCGACCAAGAGGGCCTTGACCAGGGCGATGGCCATGGCGACCACCAGGTTCATGCTGTAGCCGAAGTCGAATTTGGTGACGCCGACGGTGACAAAGGTGAGGACCATCAGCACGCCGAAGATCAGGGCCAAGAAGCCCAAGGGGACGGCGTGAGGGGCGTGTTCGTCGTGGGCGTGGTCGTGGGACATGGTGGAGTCCGAGGGGGGGCAGTGGGAAGTGCGGAGGAAAGGCGAGGCCGGGTGGTGGGGCGGGGAGTTTGAAGCGGTTTTGTAGGGCTTCAAACGCGGGGCCAGGGCCTTAGTGGATGAGGTAGAGCAGCGGGAAGAGGAAGATCCAGATGAGGTCGACCAAGTGCCAGTAGAGGCCCACGCAGTCGACTGGGGTGTAGTAGCCCGGGCTGAATTCGCTGTCGGCATCGGGGTTGGGTTTGGTGAGGGCCACGTTTTTGGCCCCCCACAAGGCGCCGGCAATCAGGCAGAGCACCGCGGCGACCAGCGCGGTGGTGGGGAACCAGCCGCTGTTGGCGCTGACCAACCACCAGACGAAGACGAAGTAGATGCCCACGGACACGAACAGGCCTGGCACCAGCAAGGCGCGGGTCATGGGGCCGCCGGCCCGGTAGCAGATCCAGGAAATCAGTCCCAGGCCGATCAGGACGTGCAGGCCGTGCAGGCCGGTCATGGCGAAGTAGATCTGGAAGAAGATGTGGGTGCGGTTGGTGTTGAGCGGGTCGAGCTCGGTGAAGGCGGGGTAGTGGCTGCCTTTGTGAGAGGCCTGGATGGCCCCGATGCCGGTGCTGAGCGATTCACCGGCGCCCAGGACCGGGCGTTTGTGGGTCAGCAGGTCGGCGTGCAGGCCTGTGGGCGGGGCGGCAGGGGCGGCGATTTTTGAGGCGGCGGGGGCTGGCGCGTCGGCTTGGGCTCCGTGATCGCCGCCGTGATCGCCTGCGTGGCTGTCGCCGTGTCCGGCTGCGTGTGCGTCGCCGTGTCCGGCCCCGTGGTCATCCCCATGGCCGCCGTGTCCGCCGTCGGTGTCGCCGTGCTTCTCGATGTATTCCGAGGAGTGGGCGGCTTCGCCGGGATCCGCGAGCGTGCCGTTGTCGTGGTAGTAGGCGTTGGAAGGGCCCACGAACAGGGCGTGGTCCCACTTGGCTTTGTACTCGACGGTTTTGATGAGCATGAAGCCCGCGCCACCGAAGAGCGTGGCGATCAGCAGGCCGATGAGCAGCTTTTTCTGCCCCAGCTGAGCGGCCCGCACGCCCCAGGCCATGGTGAAGGACGAGGCCAGCAGTACGGCGGTGTTGATGGCGCCCCAGGTGGTGTCGAGTGCGCGGTGGGCGAACAAGAAGACGTCGGGGTTGTTGGCGCGGTAGACCGCGTAGGCGCAGAACAGGCCGCCGAACATGAGGATCTCGGTGGCCAAGAACACCCACATGCCCAGCTTGCCCGATTCCATCTGCTGGGCAGAGGTCTCGAAGTGGTGCGCCAGGTGGGCGGGGTGGTCGTGATCGGAGTGGGCGGTGCTCATGGGCGGCGTTCGCGGGGGGGCCTTGGGAACACCGGCGTTGGAAGCCGGCGGTGGCTGAAAACCTGGTCCGCTTGGGGGCGGGGAGGATAAAAAGCGATTCGCCCGCGTTAACGGGCGGCTCGCAGGGGGAGGCCATTAGTGGCCTTGGTAGACGTAGCCTTCTTTGCGGACGTAGCCCTCTTCTTCGCTGACGTAATCCCAGCCGTCGTAGTCGTAGGGCGGGACGCCTTCGGGCTCGTGGCCGTCTTCGAAGTTGGCGTGGGGTGGCGGGCTGGGCGTGTGCCATTCCAGGGTGTTGGCACCCCAGGGGTTGGCTGGGGCCTTTTTACCGCTGCGCCACGAACTCACCCAGTTGTAGAGCACGCCGAAGAGGCCGATCATCAGCACGTAAGAGCCGAGGGTGGAGATGAAGTGGTACTTCCAGAACCGGGGGTCGTAGTCGGCGTAGCGGCGGGGGGCGCCCAGGCTGCCGGCGATGAACTGGATGAAGAAGGTGAGGTTGAAGCCTGCGAAGACCATCCAGGCCCAGATTTGGCCGGCTTTTTCGTTGTACATCTTGCCGGTCATCTTGGGCCACCAGTAGTACATGCCCGCCAGGAAGCCGAACAGGGTGCTGCCGACCATGACGTAGTGGAAGTGGGCGACCACGAAGTAGGTGTCGTGGTAGTGGATGTCGGTCGAGAGGGCGGCCAAGGGCAGGCCGGTGAGGCCGCCGATGGTGAACAGCCAGATGAAGCCCAGGGCGTAGATCATCGGGGTGTCCAGGCGGATCTTGCCGTTGTACATGGTTGCCAGCCAGTTGAAGACCTTCACCGCCGAGGGCACGGCCACGGACATGGTCAACAGGCTGAAGACCGAGTTGAGCAGCGGGCTTTGGCCGCTGGTGAACATGTGGTGGCCCCACACGATGAAGCCGAACAGGGCGATGGCCAGCGAGCTGGCGGCGATGAAGCTGTAGCCGAAGATGTGCTTGCGGCTGAACACCGAGATGACTTCGGAGATCACGCCCATGGCGGGCAGGATCATGATGTACACCGCCGGGTGGCTGTAGAACCAGAAGAAGTGCTGGTAGAGCACCGGGTCGCCGCCCTTGGCGGGGTCAAACACGCCGATGCCCAAGACCCGCTCGGCCAGCAGCAGCAGCATGGTGATGGCCAGCACCGGGGTGGCGAGGATCTGGATGACGCTGGTGGCGTAGAGGCTCCACAGCATCAGCGGCAGGCGGTCCCAGCCCATGTTGCGGGGACGCAGCATGTGGATGGTGGCGATGAAGTTCACGCCGGTGAGGATCGAGGCGAAGCCCAGCACGAACACGCCCATGGTGGCGAGGATCACGCCGGTGTTGGTGTCGGTGGAGTACGGGGTGTAGAAAGTCCAGCCGGTGTCGATGCCCTTGGGGAAGTACCAAGGCATGTTTTCAAGCCCGAACAGCGTGCCGACCACGCCGCCGGTGAGGATCCACAGGAAAAAGAGCGAGCCGCCGACGTAGCAGTACCAGCTGAGCAGGTTCAGCCGGGGGAAGGCGACGTCTTTGGCGCCCAGCATGATGGGCAGGGCGAAGTTGCCCAAGATCGCGGGGATGGCGGGGATGATGAACATGAACACCATCACCGCGCCGTGCACGGAGAAGAGCTGGTTGTAGAGCTTCCAGTTGGTGTTGGCCTCGGCCCAGGGCATCAAGGTTTGGCCGGGCCAGATGAGCTCGGTGCGCAGGGCGATGGCGAAGATGCCGCCGATGAAGAAGGCGGCCAGCACGCAGACCATGTACATCAGGCCGATGCGTTTGTGGTCGATGGTCAGCAGCCACGACAAGATGCCCTTGCCGTGGGTGATGTAATTGTCTTCGTCGCCGTAGAGGCCTTTTTTGGCCTTGACGACGTCGGTTCCGGGGGCGCTGGGGGGGCTTGGGTTGGTGGGGATGACGGACATGGTGCGGCTCCATCTGTGCCGGCGTCGGCCGGCGGGGGGGTGGGGTCCGGGGGGGCGTGCCTCCGGGCCTCACGTTGAAACGGGCAAAAGCGGGTGCGGGCCGTTAAGCCCGCGTCCGCGGAAAAACGGTCACTCGGCATCGACGGGGGCGGCGATGCCCGGCAGGTCGGTTTTGCCGTCGTAGTCGGTGGGGAAGGCTTCTAGGGCTTCTTGGCCCGAGAGGGTTTTCATGTATTCGATGACCGCGCGGACGTCGCCGGTGCTGAGCTGGCTGGTGCCGTAGGCGCTCATCTTCTGTGCTTCGTAGCCCACCGCTTTTTTGCGGTTGGGGTAGCGGATCGACTCGGCGATGTAGGCGTCGTCGGCGATCACGGTGGACGCGCCGTCGGTGACCGCGAGCTTCCGTTCGCTGCCGTAGAGGCCTTTCCAGGTGGGGCCGGTGTTGGGGCTGCCCTCGTTCGAGTGGCACTGGGCGCAGCCGCCGCGAACTTTCCAGACCTGCTCGCCGTACTCGGCGGGGGTGAGGCCGTCTTTGTTGAACTTGTTGATTTCTTCGAGCTTGGCATCCCACGCGCTGGCGTGGACCACCACGCACTCGGTGTTCATCTGGCTGTGGCCTTGGCCGCAGTACTCGGTGCAGTTGAGCACGAGTGCTTTTTCGGGTTCTTCGGCGGTGACCAGGCTGGCGTCGGCTTGGAACCACATGCGGTTGTAGCGGCCGGGCACGACGTCTTTCTTGGCCCGCAAGGCGGGGACGAAGAGGCTGTGGATGACGTCTTTGGATTCGAGGGTGATCTCGACCGGACGATCCGCGGGGATGTAGAGCTTGTCGCTGCTGCCGCCGTTGGGGTAGTAGAAGTTCCATCCCCAGCGGTAGGCTTCGGCGCGGATGGGGTAGGCGTTGCTTTTGCCGCCTTCGGGCTCGCCGGACATGTCCAGGAAGCCGGTGAAGCCGACGGCGAAGACGAAGGTGACGATGACGACGATGGGCAGGGTCCAGGCGACCTCGATGGCGGTGCTGTGGTGGGCGCCGTGGGAGACCTCTGAGCGGTCGGTCATCTTGTATTTGATGCAGAACCAGATCATCAGGAACCCGATGAGGCCCGTGAAGAAGTAGCTGACGAACAATATGAAACCGTTAAGGAAGTCGACGTTGTCGGCGAAACCGCCGGCGTTGTCGGGCATCCAAGGGCCGCTGAGCCAAGTGAAGAAGTCTGCGAGTGTCAGCATCGGGTTGCTTCTGGTCGAGGTCGGGGTCGGGGTCGGTAAGGACGGGGCTTAGGGTGACTGACCGGGGGTCAGTCCGGGGGCTTGGCGCCGTGGGCGCAGCCGTTTCATGTTAGCGGGCCGCCGTGGTTGGGGCACGCGATTGGGGCCCGCGGGGCCCGCTGAGTCGTTGGCGGGGCGTCTTAGTCGGCAGTGATCTCATCGGCTTCTAGCAGGCGGCGCCGTTTGCGTTCAAAAAAGACCATGCCGCTGATGATGGTGGCCATGGTGGTGACGGTGACGGCCCCGGCGAGCTTCATGAGCGTCAGGGCGTTGGCGGTGTATTGGCCGGTGCTGTCGTCGAAGTGGAAGCACAGCTGCAGGACCATGTCGAAGAGCGAGCCCAGCTGGCCTTCCGAGGCATCGGTCAGGGCCAGGCGGAAGTCCTTGTCGGGGTAGACAAAGCCCGGTAAATAGCGGGTGATGGTGCCGCTGGGCGAGGCGAAGAGGATGACCGCGGCGTGGGCGAAGTCTTGCTGGCCGCTCATGCCCTGGGGCAGGGCGGCGTAGCCAAAGCCCGCGGCGTTGGCGAGTTTCTTGACGTCTGCGGTGTGGCCGGTGAGCAGGTGCCAGCCTTCGCGGGCGCCGGCGCCAAGCTCCGAATCGGGGCCGCCAAGCCGCTCGACGAGGCTGTCTTGGCGGGTGAGGGCTTCTTGCGGAGTGTCTTGGGGGCTGATGCTGATGGTCAGCACCGTGAAGTCTTCGCCCGGAACCTTGCCCGAGCCTTTGATGCCGCGGATGATGCCGTTTTCCACCATGGGGCAGAGCAGGGGGCAATCGAGGTAGGCGAATTCGAGGACCACCGGCTTGTTGCGGCCGAAGTATTGGCCCAGACGCACGACGTTGCCGTTTTGGTCGCGCAGCGACGTGTTCATGGGCAGCTTGTCGCCCAGGCGCTGCTGAATGCCGTTCTCGGCGACTTCTTGCACCTCGGCGGGCATGGGCCGGTTGCCCTGGCCCAGCTCGCTGGGGGCGACGCGCGACTGGGCCTGAGCGCTGGTCATCACGCCTAGCGAACACCCGACCGCCAGGAGGGCGGCGGCTCCGAACAAGCGGAGCGGGGTGGGTTGGCAGCGCATGGGCAGGACAAGCATGGAAAAGTCTAGGCTGAGCGCGGGCCGGTGGGGCGGGGCGCTGGCGGGCCGGGTTTGCGGCACGCTTGGGGATCAGTAGCGGTCGGCGATGGCTTTCATGGCGTCGCCGATGGGCATGCGGCCTTTGGAGCCGTCGGTGAGCTGGACTTCTTGGGCCTGGTTGAGACCGGCCAATTCGCGGTTGTCGATCCGCACGCCGTATTCGGCGAAGGTTTGGTCAGAGCCGGCGGCCCACTTGCTTTGGGCGTCGCGGTGGGCGAAGTACTCGTAGCCGGCGCGGGCGGTGTAGACGATGGCGATCAGCAGGAACACCGAGACGGCGGTGACCACGAAGATCGTTTTGACGTCGAGTTCGCGGGTGGTGGGGACGGACATTTAAAGCTCGAAGTACGAGGTGCGAAGTTCTAAGTGAGACGCGGGGCCCGAGGCTTAGTGGTGGATCGGTGCCCAGGCGCTGGTGTCCAGGCCCAGACTCTCGTGCATGCGGGGGTCGTTGTAGGCCGTCAGCGAGGCGCGGGCGGCGATCTTCAGGGCCCCGGCGACCAGCACCGCGACACAGCCGACGGCACAGAGGATCTCGGGGATGGGGATCAGGAAGTTGGGGCTGACCAGCGCGGGCATGGTGATCCAGAAGAGATCGACCCAGCACATGAACAGCATCCAGATGGCGATGACCATGAGGGCTTTGCGGTTGCGCTTCACGTGCTTGGACAGCAGGGCGGCGAAGGGCAGCAGCAGGTGGCCGAAGAGCACCAAAAAGGCGACTTTGGTCCAGACGCTGCCGGAGGTCGGGGCGCCCGCCGAGCTGGTGACCCCGCGGATTTCCCACCAGTAGGTGGTTTCAGGAAGCGAGGCGTACCAGATGAGCATGAACTGGCTGAAGCCGACGTAGCCCCAGAAGAACACGAAGGCGAAGAGCAGCTTGCCCAGGTCGTGGAAGTGCTCGGTGTTGACCGCGGGGAAGTAGCCGTAGCGCTGGCCGGTCATCAGGGTGAGGATGATCGTGCAGATGCCTGCGGCAAAAGCGCCCGCGAAGAAGTACACCCCGAACATGGTGGAGTACCACACCGGGTCGATGCTCATGATCAGGTCGAAGGCGGCCAGGGTGACGGTGATCGCGAAGGCCGCGACGCTGAGCGGGGCCCACCACTCACGCTTGTTGGTGAGTGCGGGGTCGCCGGTTTTGTCTTGGCGGACGCTGTTGCGGTAGTAGAAGGTGCCGATCAGGCCCCAGAGCACGAAGTAGGTGACCCAGCGGAGCACGAAGAAGGTCCGCGTGAGGTAGGGGCCTTTTTTGTAGGTGAAGTAGGGCACCGCGTGGTCGTGGGCAGGCCAGGTTTGGGCGGTGTGGGTCCAGGCGTGCGCGCCGTGGCCATCACCATGTCCATCACCGTGATCGCCAGCGTGTGCGTCGCCGTGGCCATCGCCGTGATCGTCGCTGTGACCTTTTGCGTGGGTGTCGGCGTGGGGGGCGGCGTGGCTGTCCGCGTGGTCGCCGTGATCCGCATGATCCGCGTGATCGTCGGCCTTGGCGTGGTCGTGGCCGTGGTCGTCGTGACCGGTCGCGTGGTCCGCGTCGTGGCCCGCTGCGGCGGCTTCAGGAGCGGTCTCAGGAGCGGTCTCAGTAGCGGCTTTAGGAGCGGCTTCGGGCGTGGCGTACAGGGTGTGTTCGTTGGCAGCGGGGCTCAAACGCAGGTCGGCGTAGCGGCCTTCGGCGTTGGAGTGGCTTTTGTGGTCGTCTGCTGCGTGGTCGCCTTCTTTGCCGGCGTGGGGCACCATGGGGCTGGGTTCGCCGTGGTGGGCGATCTTCTTGCCTTCGGCATGAATGCCCGGGGTGGTCCAGGGGTACAGGGTGCCGGAGGTAAACACGCTGACCAGCACGGGGATGAACAGCACCGCGAGGGTGAGGATGTTCGCGGCGTAGCACTCGGCCACGCGGCGGATCGCGGCGCACCAGCCGGCGCGGAAGAGCGTGGTGATGATGACGAAGAACAGGTTGCCCAGGGTGATGGCCAGCGCGAAGGCAAAGCCCACGGTGTAGGCAAAGGCGAAGCGGGCCACACCGTGTTCGGTGGGCAGCGAGATCACCAGGGCCAAGGCGATGGCGGCCAGGCCGCCGATGGTCAGGATGAACCAGGGGCGGTCGACTTTGGCGCCGAGCACGGCCTTGTCGACGTCGGTGAGTTCGCGGGGGGCGTGGTGGGACATTGGCTTCGCCAGGCGCTGGGCGCTAGGGATGGGGGTGAGCAAGACTCAAACGGAACGGGGCAGGAGGGCGGACGCCTTTAGCGGGCGGCGGTTTTGGTGGCTTTGGACGCGGGGGCGTCGTTTGCGGCGGTGGCGGCCTCGGGGGCCTGGCTGAGCTGCAACGCACGGACGTAGGCGACGATGGCCCAGCGGTCTTCGACGGGGATCGCGTGGCCGTAGCCGGCCATGTTGTTCTTGCCGTGGGTGATGACGTTGAAGATTTCGCCGTTGGGGTAGGCGGCCTCGCCGTAGGTCAGCGCGCCGTTTTCACTCTTGACCAGGTTGGCCGAGGGGGTCCAGCTGGTGCCGTAGGAGGCGGTGGGGTCGCCGGTTTGCAGGCTTAGGGCCCGCTTGTTGACCGGGCCGTCGCCGTGGCCGCCCTTGCCGTGGCAGGGGTAGCAGAAGGTGTTGAACTTCTCTTGGCCGCGGGCGAGGAAGAATTCATCGACTTCGAGGCCTTCAGGAAAGCCGGTGATGAAGCTGTTGTTTTCGCCGTGGCCCGAAGCGAGTCCGGTGTGCAGGGCGGTGCCTTGGGCGGCGCCCAGGTGTCCGCGGGCGATGGTGCCTTCGACGGGGCGGCGCATGGCGCGGCCGTCGTTGAAGACCGGTGAGGCGGCCTGGGTTTTGAGCTTGGGCTGGTTGTCCATGTCCTGGAACAGGTGGATCCGGGGACTGGTGTGGTAGATCTGCGTGTAGTGCAGGATCAGGGCCAGGGGGACCCACGAACCGACCACGAGCAGGCTCGCCACCGCGATGAGCGGGAGCGGGACACGTTTGGGCAAGAACAGGCGGAGGTCGAGCATGGCGGTGGCAGTTGGCGTTGAGGATTGAGCCGTGAGCAAGACGCGAGGGTCAGGGGCCCGGCGGGACGCGGTTTGCGGCCCGATGGCCGCACGCGACAAAGCATCAGTCGTGGATCAGTTCGGTCGAGATCGCGCCACGGGCGGTGAGGAAGGCGGGGGTTTCGTTGGCGTCGAAGTTGCCGTCACGCGACTCGATGGCCAGGAAAAACCGGTCTTGGGTCACGCGGCGGAAGCGGTGGCTCTTGAAGAACGGGTGGTAGAGCAGCGGCAGCTTGTTGAGCAGGAACATCGCGAACACCGCGGTGTAGGCGCTGAACATGATGGTGAGCTCGAAGATCACCGGGATGTAGGCCGCGAAGCTGTTGAAGGGCTTGCCGGAGATCAGGAACTTGTAGCCGTGGAAGTTGGCCGGGACGAAGTCCGGCTGCGGCATGAAGTCGGTCATGGTGAAGGTGGTGAGCAGCACACCGGTGGTCATGCCGGTGAGGCCCATGCCCAGCACCAGCCAAGGCAGGATGGTGGGCTTGACGCCCAGCGCATCGTCGATGCCGTGGATGGGGAACGGCGAGTGCACGTCCATCTGACGGTAGCCCGCGTCGTGCGCAGCCTGGGTGGCGTGCAGCACGTCGGTGACGTTGTCGAATTCGCCCAACACGGCAAAGACCTTTTCGTCGCCCGGGGTGGTGGGCGAGGGGTGGGCGGGCAGGTTGGTCGAAGGGGGGTCGGTGACGGTCATATCAGTGGCCTCCGCTCGCGGGGACGTCGTCGGGGGTGGCGTGGCCGTGGGCGTGGGCCTCGGGCATCACGGTTTTGACTTCGGCGATGGCGACGATGGGCAAGAACTTCAGGAACAACAGGAAGTTGGTGAAGAACAGCCCGAAGCTGCCAATGAACATCCAGATGTCGACCCAGGTGGGCTTGAAGTCGGCCCAGCTGCTGGGCAGGAAGTCGCGCGACAGCGAGGAGACGACGATCACGTAGCGTTCGAACCACATGCCTGCGTTCACGCACATGGCGGCGAACATGATGGTCCACACGTTGCGGCGGGCCCAGCGGAACCAGAGGATCTGCGGGCCGATGCAGTTGAGGAAGAACAGGCTGCCGTAGGACAGCCAGGCGCTGCCGAAGGGGCGGTTGAGGAAGGTGAACTGCTCGAAGTGGTGGCCCGAGTACCAGGCGGTGAAGAATTCCAGGCCGTAGGCGTAGGTGCAGATCATGCCCACACCGAGCATGACCTTGCAGCAGTTGTCGATGTGCCGGTCGGTGATGATGTCTTTGATGCCGAACATGGCCCGGCAGGGCACGGCCAGGGTGAGCACCATGGCGAAGCCGCCGTAGATCGCACCGGCGACGAAGTAGGGCGGGAACACGGTGGTGTGCCAGCCGGGAAGCTGGGCGACGGCGAAGTCGAAGGACACGACCGAGTGCACCGAGAGCACCAGCGGGGTGCAGAGCGCGGCGAGCAGGATGTAGGCCCGCTCGAAGCGGTGCCAGTGGCGGCTGCTGCCGTTCCAGCCGAGACTGAAGACGCCGTAGAGGAACTGGCCGACGCGGTTTTTGCAGCGGTCACGCAGGGTGGCCAGGTCGGGCACCATGCCGGTGTACCAGAACAAGGTGGACACGCTGGCGTAGGTGGACACGGCGAAGACGTCCCACAGAAGCGGGCTGCGGAACTGGGGCCACATGGCCATCTGGTTGGGGAAGGGGAACAGCCAGTAGGCCAGCCAAGGGCGGCCGACGTGAATGCCCGGGAAGATGCCGGCGCAGATGACCGCGAAGATGGTCATGGCTTCGGCAAAGCGGTTGATCGAGCAGCGCCAGTTTTGGCGGAACAGGAACAGCACCGCGGAGATCAGCGTGCCTGCGTGGCCGATGCCGACCCAGAACACGAAGTTGATGATGGGAAAGCCCCAGGCGATGGGCTGGTTGTTGCCCCAGACCCCCACGCCGGTGGCGAAGAGGTAGCCAATGAGGCTGAAGAACATCAACGCGAAGGAGACCGCGGTGAGGAAGCAGATCCACCAGGCGATGTGAGGCCGGGCCTCGGTCCGCTCGGTGATGGCGTCGGTGACGCCCATGAAGTCTCGGCCACCCAAGACCAGCGGCGCGCGCTGCCGCGGGTCGTCGTTGGTGTTGTCCACGGGGGCGGAAAGATGGGGCTGGGTGGTAATCGTGGCCATGCAGGGTTCTGGCGTATGGGGGCTCGATGTCAGATTTCGGTGCGTGGGGCTCGTGCTTCGATTCGGTCTTGTTCAACAGGGCCGAGCGAGGGGCTGAGATTTTGACACCGAAATGGCGGTCCTAACGTTTACGCGTCGGGGTAATTACGCACCAGGGCCATGTGCTTGGTCCGGGGGCGCGAGTTCAGCTCTTCAAGCAGCTTGTAGCTGCGCTTGCCGCGGTTGGTGGTGGCCACCGCGGATTTGGGGTCGTTGAGGTTGCCGAAGGTGATGGCCTCGGTGGGGCAGGCGGCTTGGCACGCGGTGACCACGCCGCCGTCTTCGACGTACGGGTAGTCCGCGACGTCTTTGCCGGCGGTTTTGTCTTGGGCCCACTGGGCTTTGGCGGTGATCTTGGCCCGCTGGATGCGCTGGGTGCAGTAGGTGCACTTTTCCATGACGCCACGCATGCGGACGGTGACGTCGGGGTTGAACATCATGCGGCGGATCTGGTCGATCACTTCGCCTGGCTGCTGGTCGGGCATCTTGAGCCAAGGCTTGTTGGCGATGCCACCGGGCGTGCCGCTGTTGCGGAAGCTGTCGGTTTCCAGCTTGCTGTGGTAATCGAAGTAGTTGAAACGCCGCACCTTGTAGGGGCAGTTGTTGCTGCAGTACCGCGTGCCGATGCAGCGGTTGTAGACCATGGTGTTCAGGCCCTCGGTGTCGTGCACGGTGGCGGCGACGGGGCAGACCTGTTCGCAAGGGGCGTTTTCGCAGTGCACGCAGGTGACGGGCATGTGCACCGCGTCGAGCTTGTCGCTGGTGACCGCTTTGGGGTCGCCGCGGTAGTAGCTGTCGATCCGCAGCCACTGCATCTCGCGGCTCATCATCACCTGGTCTTTGCCGACCACGGGGATGTTGTTTTCGCTTTGGCAGGCCACCACGCACGCGCTGCAGCCGGTGCAGGCGGTCATGTCGATGGTCATGCCCCAGGCGTGCTTGTCGTTGAACTGTTTGGCCGGCTCCCAGCCGTCGGCGACGGCCTCGGGGTGCTGGGCTTTGAGTTCTTCGGCCCGGGCGGCGAATTCGGCGGCCAGCGGGGCGTCGTAGAGCTGCAGGCTGAGGTCGCCGTGGGCGTTGTCGGTGGCGAACTCGGGGTTGTGCTTGTATTCGTCGAAGCTGGCTTGCTTGACCAGGCCGCCTTCGTGGCCGGGTTGACCCACGCGGGTGTCCATGGCCCAGCGCTCGGCGGCGCCGGTGCCGTGGCGCTCGGTGGTGCCCAGCGCGGGGATCCAGGCGGGATCCAGCTTCGCGGTGTCGATGAGGTGGTGGATCTCGGTGGTGGCCAGCGCGTGGTGGCGGGCGGTGGTCTTGACCTGGGCGGTGGGCACGCCGCCGCGGGCGCTTTGGCCGCTGGCGGTACGCACGGCGTAGGTGTTAAAGCCCACACCGGTGCCGATGCGGCCTGCGGCGCGGCGGCCGCCGCCCAGGGTCAGCACCAAGGTGCCCGGGGCCTGACCGGGGACGATGAACACGGCGATGTCCAGCTCGTGGCCGTCGGTGTTCAGGGTGATCACGTCGCCGTTTTTGACGCTCAGCTTCTGGGCGTCGGCGATGCTGATCCACGCGGGGTTGTCCCAGGTGACTTTGGTGGTGGGCTCGGGCAGCTCTTGCAGCCAGCCGTTGTTGGCGTGGCGGCCGTCGTAGACCTTGGGGTCGCGGCGGAAGGACAGCTGCATGGCGTCGCTGTTGTCGCTGGCCACACCGGTGGGGGCCACGCGGGAAGCGGACGCGCTGACGCGGTCGTAGGCGGTGTTGGCCACGAGGCCGTCGTGCAGGGCTTGGCGCCAACCGGCTTCATCGACGGTGTTGCCCCAGGCTTGGCGGACCAGGTCGCGGCCGGCGGTGATGGAGCCGTGGGCGAGCTTGGCCAGGAGTTCAAGCGAGCTGACGCCGCCGAACAGCGGCTGGATCAGCGGCTGCTGCAGGCACAAGGTGCCGTCCCAGGCGCGGCCGTCGCCCCAGCATTCCAGCGGGTGGGCGCGGTTGACGTGCCAGTCGCAGCTGAGGGCGGTTTCGTTGGTGTACAGGCCCAGGTGGGCTTTGAATGCGGCGTTTTCCAGGGCTTTGGCAAAGTCCAGGTCGGCCGGGGCGTCGAAGACGGGGTTGCCGCCCAGGAACAGGACTGCGTCGACCTGTCCGCCTTTGAGGCGGGTGGTCAGCTCATACAGGTCGGTGACCCGCAGGGCGTCGCCGTCGGGGCTTTGGGTGAAGCTGACGGTCTTGCCCAGGTTGCCCAGGAAGCCGTTGATGGCCAGGGCCAGCGCGTGCACGGCGGCGGGCTGGGCGGGGCCCACGGCGACCACTGATTCGCCGCGGTGTGCTTTGAGGTCCGCGGCGAGCCGCTGGATGAAGGACTTCTTCTCGTCGTTGAGCACGGGCGTGGCGTTGAAGCCCGGCAGGCCCAGGGTTTGGGCCAGACCGTCGAGCATCGTGGCGATGTCGGTGGGGCGGGCTTGCAGGTGCACGTCGGCGTTGGACGAGGTGGTGCTGAAAGCCGGGGCGGTGGCATACACGCGGCTCATGTGGCCTTCGTCGCATGCTTTGCGCAGCTTGGACCAGTCGCGTGAATGACGCAGGGCCGCGGGGTGTTCGCCCAGCAGGTCGGCGTCGAAGCTGGCGACGACCATGGCTTTGGACAGGTCGTAGTGGGCCCTCAGGGGCTGGCCCAGCGCGTCGATGGTGCCTTGGGTTTCGGTGTCGCGGTGCAGGGGCTCCCAGGTGGTCCAGGTGGCCTGCGGGAATTTCTTGAGGAAGGCTTTGCGGGCGGCGACCGCGGCGGGGCCGCTTTGCGCTTCGCTGACCACGGCGATGCGGGGTCCTGCGCCGTCAAAGGCTTTGACGAATGCGTCGAGGGTGGAGTCGGCGGCTTGGCCTTCGTCGCCGCTGAAGCGCACGACCGAGCGCGAGCGGTCGGGGTCGTACATCTCAAGGATGGACGCGAGGGTGAAGGCGTCGGCTGCGCCGCCGTGCAGCTGGCCGGCGGCGTAGCGCTGGGCGTCGCCCGAATCGGGGTGCAGGGGGCTGCCCGCGACGTGGATGGGCCGGCCGTCGAAGCTGGTCACGAAGGTGCCGTAGGCCACGCCGCCGCGCTCGACCATGCTGGCGTATTGCTCGGGCACGCCGGGCAGGGTGCCTGCGGGGCGCGCGCCGTGGGGCAGCACTTCTTCTTCGGGCCAGCGGCGGCAACCGGTGAGGGTGAGGCCGGCAAGGGCCATCGAGGCGCCCGCGAGCTTCATGAACTTGCGGCGCGACATGCCCAGCAGTTCGTCGGGGTCGTACTGAGGGAATTCACGGGCGATTTGCTCGCGGAGCGCGGGGCTGTCGGCGTGCTCGCTGAGGCTGCGCCAGTAGGCGCGGCCGCGGGGCTCGCTCTCCGGGCTCGTGGGATGCTTGGGGTCCATGGCGGGGGGCACGCTTGGGTGGGCGGAGTCTGAGGGAACAGAGAGAGTCGGGGCCGAGACGGAATCGCCGGTCATCGGTGGCATGTGGAGCAGCTTTGCATGTAGGCGGCGCTGTGCACGTTGTATTGGGCTTTCACGCGGTTGCCCACGAGCATCTGGGCCTGCTTGGGGTCGGTGATGTTCGCGGCGATGACC
The DNA here is from genome assembly GCA_023300125.1 of Phycisphaera sp. Classification (GTDB taxonomy): domain Bacteria; phylum Planctomycetota; class Phycisphaerae; order Phycisphaerales; family Phycisphaeraceae; genus Algisphaera. The sequence goes on along the minus strand of JALZVY010000278.1, from coordinate 1,802 downwards.
TCGGGGTCATCCAGCGGGGTGTAAGCCATGTTGGTGACTTCCGACGGCGGACGCAGGTGCTTTTCGGGGGCGCGGTGGCAGTCGATGCACCAGCCCATGGAGAGGTTGGCATGCTGGTGCACGCCTTCTTCGCCCATGCGGTCCACGCGGCCGTGGCAGGTGTTGCAGCCCACACCCTTGGTCACGTGGGCGGAGTGGTTGAAGTAGGCGTAGTCCGCGATGTCGTGGACCTTGACCCAGCGGACGGGCTTGCCCGCGTCGGGGTTGATGGGGTTCGGGGCGTCGGCGGGGCCCGCGTCGGGGGTGGGCTGGCCGCTGGTGGCGTCGAGGTAGCCGTACGCACTGCGGAACAGCGGGGCCAGCTTGGGGCTGTTGGGCTTGACCGCGGTGTGGCAGGTGATGCAGGTTTCGGTCGGCGGGATCGCGGCGAACCCGGCGTTCTTGACCGACGTATGGCAGTAGGTGCAGTCCATGCCCAGCTGGCCCACGTGCAGCTCGTGGCTGTAGGGGATCGGCTGCACGGGGCGGTAGTTCTTGTTGAGCGTGTTGGGGTTAAGCCCCAGCCCGATGAGGGCGGGCGCGTACATGCCGCCTCCCATGCCGCCGATCAGCAGCAGCGGAAGCAAGTAGTTGGCCCACCGCGGAAAGACGTATCGCGGGGGAGGAGTCGACGCCGGCGCCGAGGGCGTGGCGGAATGGGTTGCAGGTGGTGGATTCACGTATGCGGGTCCGTGTCGGGACGGAAGCAGGGGGGCGTAACGGGGCTTAAACAAGTGGCAGCGTAGGCCGCGACCCAAGGCAACCGTCGGTGGCGGGTAGCCCGGGCGATATGGCCCGGGCTATCCGTGGTGCAGACGGTCTTGAATCTCGGCAGGTTAGCCGCATTTTCCGGCGTTGACAAAGGCAACAGGCGCCGGCTTGGACCGCCGGGACGGGCGGTTCTCAGATCGTTCAGGGCGCGGTTTTACTGGGGTTGTTTTCGGACAGAACCCGCGGGTCCCTCCAGCGTGGCCGCGGCGTGGGTGCCGGGGCGTGCCAAGATCAGCAGCATGAACATGACGGCGCCCGGCCACACCGAGGGCGAGACGCTGCCCGAGATCCGGGCCACGGCCCACGAGAGGATCACGCCTAGCACCAGCACGCCCCAGATCGACCGGGCCGAGGCCAGGGAGGCGGTCTGGGACTCTTGGGTGGCGGCTTCGTGGCCGGCGGCGGCGGTGGCCGACAGGGCGTGGCCGTGCAGCAGCACCGCGCCGGGCACCGCGAACATCAGCCAGAGCACCGGGACCAAGAACCACGCGCGGTGGGCGGGGTTGGGCTGTTCGGGGGTGAGCAGCACCTGCAAGAGCGCGACGCCCCCGAGGGCAACCAGGACCAGCCAGGTGGCGTAAGCGGCGGGGGATTTGGCGATTTTAGGCATATCTTTTTATTTTAAATTGGTTTATAAAATAAACAGGCTTGGTTTGGCTGCGTGTGGGCCGCGTGTGAGCCGTGGGTCCGCGGGTTTGCAGTGGCCCATGGGCTGGCTCTGGGCGTTCAAAACAGTCTAACCGAACCGGGCCGGTGGCCCCGTGGAGTATCGGTCCGGGGGCTTGTGCGCCCCGAGCCGGGCATGGTGGGTCCAGTGAACGCTGTTTTTCGGTTTTGCGGGGGCGGTGGGCCCCGTGGCCGGTGCTGGGGTGTTGCAAACAGCGGTGGGTGGGGGGTTGGGGGGTATCATCGCGGGCATGCCGTGTGATCGCTTTCAATCTGCTTGTCGTCCCGCTTGGGTGTTTGTTTTGGCTGTTCGCATCCAGGTCCTC
>JALZVY010000277.1 GCA_023300125.1 Phycisphaera sp. | reverse complement strand
GGCCAGGCCGCGGCGCTGCCGGGCGCCCGCGGCACGCAGAACCGCGTCCACCGACCGGTCGTCGGTCGGGCGGGGCGAGTCTGCGGGGTGGGTGGGTTCATGGGGCAAGGTCATGAGGGCACGCTCTCTTTCACACGGGGGTGGGCCGGGTGGGGCTGGGTCAGGTGCGGGGCAAGCCGTTTACGCGAGCGGTGCAAGCCCACGCGTACCGCGACGGCCGGGCGGCCCGTCGCCTGGGCGATCTGGGTGGGGGTGAGTCCTTCGCCGTAATGCAGCCATAGTTCAGTCCACGCCGTGGCACTGAGCACCGTGCGGGCCACGGCCCACACGCGGTCGGTTTCGTCGGCCATGGCGGCGGTATCGGCCGGGCCGGGGCGCGGATCGGCCCGGTCACGTTGGGGCGGCGCGCCCGACCGAAGCCGACGCTTGGCCCACCGTTGCTGGTCGCGCAGGCAGCGAAACGCCACCGTGAAGCACCACGGCATAAACGGGCGATCGGGGTCCCACCGCTCCAGCTTTTCCCAGAGCTTCAGCAGCGCCGTTTGCGCCACGTCCTCCGCATCGGATCGGCAGTGTGTCTCGCGGCCCAGGGCGAACACCAGGCGTGGCCGCAGCGGGTGGGCCAGGGCGTCGAACGCTTGGGCTTCCGCGCCGCTTTGCGATGCAGCCCGTAACGCACCACCGCCGCTTACACGCGCGGTGCGTGCGGCGGCGGCCAAGGCGTCAAAATCCGGTTCAACGGGCGGCATGTGCGTTCCCGTGCCAGGGCCTGCAAGGCGTGGAGGGTTAAGCGTGTGGTGTTGAGCGCCGGCCAAGGGCCGGGTTTTACCGGATCGCTGGGATCACCCCGCGATCGACCCACCCTTCGAGACGGGTCTGCGGGATATCGACACGGATCTCGACCCCCGGTGTGCCGTCGGTCCGGTCGGTCATGCTCAAATCGTTCAGGATGCTCGCGGCTTCGCCTGCCGCGGGATGGTCGTCGCTGCTGGCCATGAGCTGCGCGACGGCGCTAAGCCCGCCGAGGAGCTGCTTAAGCTGTCGTCCGCGGGCTGGGGTCGCGGCAACCACCGCGAGATCCGCACGGAACCGCTCGCCGCTGGCGATGCTGAACTGCATGCCTTGAATCGCCTTCCACACCGCAGCACCCGGCTGGTCGGCGGTTTCTTCCAGCAGCTTGGCTGGCAGGCGGCCCACGCTCATCGCGATCAGTTTGCCACCGTCCAGGCGGTGGTTGGCGTCGGCCAGCGGGTTGGCTGCTGCCGCCGCGTCGGTGGCCATGGCCAGGGTTTGGGTCCGCTTGGTGGATGCGACCAGGCAGTAGCCGCCGTCGCGGGTCTGGGGCATCGCGGCAAACACGCGGACGGTGGGGCACTGCGCGCCGTCGCCGCAGTCCATGGTTACGTCAAAACCATGCAGCAGCGTCTGGTCGTTCAGGTCTTCGCTGTCGTAACCCGGCAGGGTCAGCATCCAGCCCTCTAGCTTGCCCGAGCTCTTGCCCAGGTCCGCCATCAAGGTCATATCACTCAGGTCGTCGCGGTCGCTGGTCAGCGACACCACGCCCAGATCGGTGGTCACGTCCATGCCCAGCGTGTCGGTCAGGCCGGCCATGCACGCGTCCATCCCTGGCTCGCACTGGCGGATGCGGTCCACCACCATGCGGCCCGCAGGGCTGGAAAACAGGCCTGCGGCGTCGAAGGTTAGGCCGTAGGCCGCATCGGCCTCGTCCGCCGCGGCAGAAGGCGCTGCCAGGGGCGAAAAAGCGGGGGCCGCCAGCAAGGCGCCGCCCATGAGAACAGCAGGAAGAAGTCGTGGCGTGGGTCGTGGCGTCAAGGTGAGCATCAGCGGTCTCCGGTCAGGGTGCGGGGAAGCGGGTTCGCGGGCAGGCGGGGGCCCCGTCCACCCCGTCTACGCCTGCCGCCCACCCAACGTTACCGTCGCGATGAAAAAACCGCGGGTGCGACTCTGGCCAGGCGGCACCGTGTTCGTATCGCTATGGAGCGGGCGGGTTTTGAAACCCGCCCCTACGAAAACCGTATCGTCCCCGCCGTGAGTCAGTATTCGGCTTGCTCCCGTAGGGGAGGGTCACCGACCCTCCCGCGAAGCCCCGCGGCCTCGGTTTCGATGCAGTGCCTGATCAGTTCTTCGAATACGCCGTGGTCGCGTCGTCGTGTACCAAGAACGCGTCGGCGGTGGTGGGGTCGTCTTCGAAGAGGTGGTCGGTGGGGTTGGCGGGCTGTTCGCCGTACTGCGAGTTCGCGATGACAGGATGGGTTGCAAAACGACTGCTGTTGTCGTTGTGGGTGATCGTGCCGCGCCAGTCACCGCTGCCCGGGGCGGTCCAGTCGCTGCTGATGTCGGCGGGGCCGGTGCCGATCGCGCGGTCGCCCATGACCACAGCGTTGGCGTTGAGGGTTTCACTCCACTCGCCGCGCTCATCGGGGTGGCCGGCGAGCGATTGCAGGGCGTATGAGAAATTCTCGCGGCTGACCGGCGGCACGATGCCGCTGGGCGGGATGACCAATTCGACGGCGCTCGCGTGGGCAGGGCTCATCATGTATTCGGGTGCGAAAAAATGGCTGTCGAGCATGATCCACATCGCCGCCGCGGGCACGGTGCCGTCGCCCGAATGGCCGGTCAATACGCCGTCGGGGATGACGTTGCCCGAGAGGTCGAGCCCGGGGTAGTAGCCGTCGTTGCCGCCCTTTTTAGAGGACTGGCTGTAGGTGACCATGGCTACGTGGATTCCGCGTAACTGCGTGTTGCTCGTTTTGTGGCGTGCGGCGCGACGCGATGCTGCAAGCGCCGGCAACACAAGGGCGGTCGCGACGGTGACGATGGCGAGGACGACCAGCAGTTGAACGATGCTGAAGCCATGGTTTGTGTGGACTCGTTTCATTGCAGTGCCTTTCGGTTAAAAAAAGTCTTGAAAGCAAGGCGGCAATCAGATCGGCCTCCAATTCGAATTGCCTTGCTCTGTGTCCTCTGTGCCTCTGTGGTGAAGCGAAGCGTTGCCTTGCTCGGCGATTTTCATCGCGTCATTGCTCAATCATTCGAATACGCCGTGGTTGCGTCGTCGTTCCGTCGCATGCTGAAGGGTGGAAGCAAAATGCCGACGATCACCACGGCCACGACCTATGCGGCTCCCACGGCCATCGCGTCGATGGCGGTAAACCCCGCGTGGCGGCGACGCTGATGGTGCGTATTCATCACAGAACTCCCAGACGTTACAACCCGAACCGATGTGATTTCTAGTATGTCGCTTAAAAGGTTACGTGTCAGAATCCTATTTGGGTCGCCCAAACCTGTTTTTTGGTTGATACTTAAGACGTGTTGAGATCCACCCCCTGTCGTTTTGGTTCGTGCACGCTTCCCACGGTGCTGCTGTTGTCGTTGGTGGGCTTGCCCTTGGGCTGCGCCGCACCCGGCGGTGGCGGGGCGGTGCGCAGGGCCCCGGTGCCGGCCTCGGGTCATGCGAGGGTGGCCGACGACGCCCGGGTGGCCCCGGCGTTTGCGGTGACGCCTCAGCAGCGGGTGCAGGCGGGCGAGCTGCTGCGCGATGCGGGGCAGTTGGACCAGGCGATGGAGGAGTTTCATCGGGTGCTGGAAACCCGCCCGAAGATGGCTGCCGCCCACGTGGGGGTGGGAACGGTGCAGCACAAGAAAAAGCAGTACGAAAAAGCCAAGAAGACCTTCGCCTTTGCCGCGGGGCTGGACGCGCTGAGCTCTGACGCGCGGTATTACCTGGGGCTGATGCAGCAGGTGCTGGGCGAGACGGGCCAGGCGATCGGCAGCTACCGCGACGCGCTGGCGATCGACCCCGACGACGCGAAGGCCCACCGCGACCTCGCGACGGCTTACCTTCAGATCGGCCGCCCCGACATGGCGATCCCCCACGCCGAGGCATCGGTGCGGTTGTCCCCCGATGATCAGACGGCGTGGTGCAACCTCGCGGCGACCTACTCGCTTGAAGATCGCTACGACGACGCGCTGAACGCCTACCGCACCGCGACCGAGCTGGGCGATCTGGAGGCGCCGGTGCTGCTGGGGCTGGGCGACACGCACCTGAAGCTGAATAACATCCGCCGCGCGGTCAACACCCTGAACGAGCTGGTGCGTCGCTTTCCCAGCGGGGTGGGTTTTGAGCGGCTGGGCTACGCCCTGTTTCGGACGCACGACTACCGCGGGGCCAGCCGGGCCTACCGCTCGGCGTTGGAGCACGACCCCGAGGCCACCGCGGCGATGAACGGGTTGGGGGCGTGTTTGTTGACGCTGTATGCCCAGCAAAGCGACCGACGCGATCAAACCAGCCTCCGTGAGGCCTTGGCGCTTTGGCGTCGCAGCGTGCAGATCGATCGCAGCCAGTATGCGATCGTGGATTTGTTGTCGCGGTATGACCTGCCGGGCTGAGGGGCGGGCGAAGCGGGCAGAGCGGAACGCTACCGGCTGCTGAATCCCGTGGTGGCGTTCTCGTGCACGAGGAACGCGTCGTCTGCCGTCGGGTCGTCGGCAAACAGGTGGTCGGCTGTATTCACGGTTCCCGACCCGTATCGCGTGCCGCTTAGCGTGGGCGACTTGGCAAATGCGACCGCGTTGTCGTTGCGTGCGAAGTGTCCGTGCCAGCCGACGCCGGGATCCCGCGACCACACGCTAGAGGTCTTGGCGGCAGACCCGATCGCGCGGTCGGCGAGTACCACCGCGTCGGAGTTCAGCGTCTGCCACCACTCGGACCGCTCGTTGTGGGTGCCGGTCAGCGCCATCAACGCGAAGGAGTGGTTGCCCGCGTGCACGCCGCGGTATTCGTTGGTCGCTGGATCGAGGACGGCCGGCACCGACACCGGGTCGGCTGGGTTCAGCAGGTATTCGGGGGTGAAGAAGTGCCCGTTCAGCAGGATTGCGAAGCGAGTGGATGGCAGGTCGCCGTTGCCGTTGAAATCGGTATAGGTTCCATTTGTGTAGACGGTCTTGGTTCCAGAATGGACCCCCGGGAAAGGCCACGGCCTGCCGGTGCCGGGCGCGGTTCCGAAAGTTACCAGCGACTGATGAATCCCCCGCACTTGCGTCGCATTCTGGGTCATCCGCTGCTGCCGCACCAACGCCGGCTGCAGCGTGAGCGCACCGACGAGAAGGATGCCCACCACGCCCACCACCACCAACAGATCGATGAGGGTAAAACCGCGCGTCCGCGACGCGTCGGAGAACGCGCCGTGGCCAAGGCCGCGGCGTTTCGATTTGCACCCTGCGTCTTGGTGGACGCACTGGGCGAACACGTTTTTCACTCGGCGCTTTGCTGCGCCGGGGCGGGCGCTTCGGCGTCGTGAATCACGGGCACGTACTCTTCGCCTTCTTGAATCACGTGGCCGCTGGTGGTCCAGATCTCGGGCACGGGGTTGGCCTTCACGTGGGCCTTCCACTGCTTTTCCATCTCGGCTTGGGCGTCTTCTTCGAGCTTGGTGAAGCCCACGCGGCCGCGGCACTTGGGGAAGCGCGGGCAGCCCAGCCACAAACCACGCTTGCCGCCGCGCACCTGCACGTTGGCGCCGCCTTTGGATTTGTCTTGGCCGTTTTCATTGTCTTGCACGTCGTCGCCGCCGCAGGTTGGGCAGGGGATGGCGGTGGGCATGGGCGGGGGCTGGGGCAGCTTCACGTGGCCCTTTTTCGCGTCCAGGTTCACGATGTACTTGATCGCGGGGTAGTTGGCGCTGGATAAGAACGGGCCGAAGCGGCCGGTGCGGCGGATCATCGGCTCGCCGTCTTCGGGGCAGAGGATGTCGGTTAGCTCGGGCTTGAGCATGTTGCCGTCGCTGTCGATGGGCGCGGCAAAGCGGCAGGGCTCGGGCATGCTGTCCGAGAGCGCCTGAAACTTCTTCTTGTCGTCTTTGGTCAGCTTCAACCAGCCGATTTTCTCGCTGGCGTCTTCGGTTTGGATCTTGGGCCGGGCTTTGCCTTTGGCTTTGTTCAGCAGCCACGCGCCGCCGCCTTCGGGCTTGCCGTGGCCGTCGGGGGTGACGGCCACCGGGGGCACGTTGAAGGCCGTGCAGCTGAGGAATCGGCCGTTGCGCCCAAAGCGGTATTCACACGCCGATCCGCAGGTGGGGCACACGTGCGGCGAGGGCTCGCTGGCCGCCTTGGCGTGGGTCATCGTTTCGTGGGCGTTTTCCAGCTGCTCTTTGAAAGGATCGTAAAACTCTTTGAGCGTTTCGCGCCAGTCTTTGTTTTCGCTTTCGATCTGGTCCAGGTTCGCTTCCATGGTGCGGGTGTAGCCCACGTCCATGATGCGGGGGAACGCTTCGATGAGCTTGTCGGTGACGACCATGCCCATGTCGGTGGCCCGCAGACGCTTGTCGCGTGGGGTCACAGGCTCAACGTATTTGCGATCTTGGATGGTCGAGATGATCGCGGCGTAGGTCGACGGGCGGCCGATGCCTTCTTCTTCCAGCTTCTTTTGCAGGCTGGCTTCGTTGAAGCGGGCCGGGGGGCTGGTGAAGTGCTGGCTGGGGGCGATGTCGATGGGCGCGAGGGCTTGGTCGGCCTCCACGCGTGGCAGGATCACGTCGTCGCTTTTGGGCATGCCCATGATCTTCAAGAAGCCGTCGAAGACCAGGATTTTGCCGGTGGCCCGGAACTCGGCGTCGACCTTGGTGGGCTTGATGGTGATGGCGGTGGAGTCCCACTGGGCGTCGACCATCTGGCAGCTGACAAAGCGGCGCCAGATCAGGTCGTACAGGCGGTACTGCTCTTCGCTGAGTTTGCCCTGCAGGTCTTGCGGGGTGAGGTTCACGTCGGTGGGGCGGATGGCTTCGTGGGCCTCTTGCGCGTCTTTGTTGCTGGTTTTATAGAACTTGGGCTTTTCGGGCAGGTACTTGCTGCCCATCTTGCTGCTGCCGCCCACGTAGCTGCGTGCCGCGTCGATGGCCTCGGGCGAGAGGTGGGTCGAGTCGGTACGCATGTAGGTGATCAGACCGGTTTGGCCGCGGGCGCCTTTCAGGTCGATGCCTTCGTACAGCTGCTGGGCCACACGCATGGTGCGCCGCAGGTTGAAGCCCAGCCGGGTGCTGGCCTGCTGCTGCAGGGTGCTGGTGATAAACGGGGGGCTGGGGCGGCTTTTGGTCCGCTTGGTGGTGATCTCACTGATGGTGAAATCGGGTGCGGCGCCGATCGCGCCCATTAGCTTGCAGCGGTCTTTCGAGGGGCCTTTGCCCTTCTCGTCGGTCCAGGTTTTTTCTTCTTTGACTGCAAAGCCCAGGGCTTCTGCGGCGGCGCGGGCGGCCACGCGGTCGGTGGGCTTGAACGTTTTGCCGTTGAACTTGTGCAGATCGGCCCGCACGCATCCGGTTTCGCTCAGCCAGATGTTTTGGTCTTTCACGGTGCGTTCGTTGGTCATCTCGTCGACATCGAGATAGGCACGCCACTTGTCGCCCAAGGTGCCGGCCTGCTTCAGATCGGGGGTGAAGAAGCCGGCGATCTGCCAGTATTCATCGGGGATAAACGCGTCGATTTCGCGCTCGCGCTCGACCACCAAACGCGTGGCGACCGACTGCACGCGGCCGGCGCTCAGGCCCCCGGCGACTTTCTTCCACAGCAGCGGCGACACCTGGTATCCCACGATGCGGTCGAGGATGCGGCGGGCCTGCTGGGCGTCGACGCGGTTGGTTTCCAGCGGGCGCGGCTTGCTGAAGGCCGCTTGAATCGCGTCTTTGGTGATGGCGTTGAACACCACCCGCTTGGCGTCCTGCACCGGGTAGTTCAGGGCGTGGGCGCAGTGCCACGCGATGGCTTCCCCTTCGCGGTCGAGGTCGGTCGCGAACCAGACGTCAGAGGCCCACTTCGCGGCTTTCTTCAGCTCGGTCACCGTCTTGGTGCTGTCGGGCATCACCTCGTAGGTGGGCTCGAAGGCGTTTTCGAGATCCACGCCGGGCACGGGGTTTTTCACGCCCTTGGGGTTGCGGCTGGGCAGGTCGCGGATGTGGCCCACGCTGGCCAGGACCAAGTAGTCGGGCCCCAGGTACTTGTTGATCGTCTTGGCCTTGGTGGGGCTTTCCACGATCACCAGGTGCTTGCCCTCGGCGTCGGCCTTGGTGATGGTCCGCCGCGTGAAGCCTTTGGACTTCTTGGCGGGGGCCTTCTTTTTGCTTGTCTTCTTCGCCATCGGGTGTGCTTTCGAGGGGGCGTCCGTGCCGCCGATCGGGGTGCGTGGGGTCTATATAAGGAAGCGCATCGGGCGTGGGATAGGTCTGTTTCGTCGGCCGGATACGAGGCGACACTTGAGCCGGTTCAGAGAGGCTTGTCAAGCCGCGGTCGTAAGTGGCTTGTATTAAGTGATTTGCGTTCGCAAAGCCTCTTTTGGGGCTGAATACGGGGTGCTTTGCCCTGATGTATTTTATTTTTGATTGGGTGTTGAACGGCACAACCATTCGCCTAACATGATTGGCCCGGCGGCTGGGGCGGCGCCCTGTGAACCACCTTTGGGGGGGCTAGTCGTAAGCACTTCCAAGAAAAGGACTTCAATTGGAAACCACGATCAAGCTGGGCATCTTGGCCGACGCCGCCAAATACGATGCCAGCTGCGCCTCGAGCGGCAGCAAACGCAGCAACGGCGGCCGCGGCATGGGCAACGCCGGCGGCGCGGGGATCTGCCACAGCTACACCCCCGACGGCCGATGCGTGAGCCTGCTGAAGATCTTGCTGACCAACCACTGCGTGTACGACTGCCAGTACTGCGTGAATCGGGTGAGTAGCGACGTGCCTCGGGCCCGCTTCACCCCCGCCGAGGTGGTCAAGCTGACGCTGGACTTCTACCGCCGCAACTACATCGAGGGGCTGTTTCTCAGCTCGGGTATTGCCGGCACCCCCGACCAGACCATGGAGCAGCTGGCCGAAGTGGCCCGCAGCCTGCGTGAGGACCACCTGTTCGCGGGGTACATCCACCTCAAGGCCGTGGCCGGCTGCAGCGACGAGGCCCTGAACGCCGCGGGGCGCCACGCCGACCGGCTGAGTGCCAATGTGGAGCTGCCCACCCAGCCCGACCTGGACCGGCTGGCCCCCGAGAAAACGCTGGACCAGACCGAGGCCGCGATGACCGCGATCAAGGCCGGCATCGCCGCGGCCCGCGACCGCGTGCCGGACCGGCTTAAGCGCAAGTCGCCCGGCGGCAACGTGCTGCCACCCACGCCGTCACGCCGCGTGTCGCCCGCGACCCCGCGGTTTGCCCCCGCCGGGCAGAGCACGCAGATGATTGTGGGCGCCACGCCCACACCCGACGCCGAAATTCTGCGCACCGCCGACCGGCTTTACCGCGGCCAGCGGCTACGCCGGGTGTATTACACCGCGTACTCGCCGATTCCCAAGGGCAGCCACCACCTGCCCACGCACGCACCACCCCTGGTGCGTGAACACCGTCTGTACCAGGCCGACTGGCTGCTGCGTTTTTACGGGTTCAAGGTCGATGAGATCGTGCAGCCCGGCGACAAAAACCTGGACCTGGAGGTGGATCCCAAGATGGCGTGGGCGCTCTTGAACCGCGACCAGTTCCCCGTTGACGTCAACCGGGCCGCCCGTGAGATGCTGCTGCGTGTGCCGGGCTTTGGCGTGCGGACTGTGGGCCGGCTGCTGGGGATGCGGCGGTACAAGAAGGTGCGCAAGGCCGATCTCAAGGCGCTGCGGGTGCCCAAGCGGGCGCTGCCGTTTGTGGTCACGGCCGACGACTTCTCAGGCACCAAAATCTTGGACAGCGAGCGTCTGCGGTCGCGGATCGTTACGCCCACGCGGCAGATGGGGTTGTTTGAGGCCGCGGCCAGTGCGCAGACGGGCGAGGTGTGAGGGGGGCGGTCGCCGCGCCCTGACGGGCGGCGAAAGCGCCTTTGGGAGGGCGAGGCTCCGACCGAGCCGCGTCCCATTCGACACCGGCTCGGTCGGAGCCTCGCCCTCCCGACAAGCGCGGGCCTCTCTTTTTTTGATCGCGAGTGAATGATGAATGACGACAAGCCCGTGCCGGATCGACGACGGAAACACCCCGTCCATGGCGTACGGGTTCCGCCGGCGGCGAGTGAACCGCCGATCGTCTACGTGACGGTCTGCACAAGAGGTCGCCAGCCGTGGCTGGCGGCGGAGAAGCCGCACGATCTTCTGCGTGACCTCTGGAGCAATGGCGACCGCTGGCGTGTCGGGCGCTACGTCTTGATGCCGGATCATCTGCACGTCTTCGCAGCCTGGATCGATCCCGCGACGTCACTTGAGGCATGGGTCAGGTTTTGGAAGACGCAGTTTCGAAAACAGGTGGGCGACGATGCCTGTCGCTGGCAGTCCGGGCATTGGGACACGCGGATGCGGAACGCCGCGGCTCACGCGCAGAAGTGGAGCTACGTTGAGGCGAATCCGATCCGAGCGGGTTTGGTTCAGCACGCAGGCGACTGGCCGTTTTGGGGGGTGTTAAATGACCTCTCGTAGTCAAAGGGAAGGGCCAGACACGCGGCCGAAGGGCGGCGCTGTGACGGGTGGCGGAACCGGGTCCCCTGCGACAGCGGCTCGGTCGGAGCCTCGCCCTCCCGTGCGGCGTCGGTCTAACCCCATCACCTTCAACGGCACCTTCGCCGCCTGGCGCGCCCACGCGCGCGTGCTGCTCGCCACCCACGTGCCGCCGCACGCCGTGGCGTTCAACGACACAGACGACACCTCCGTGCAGCCGGGCCTGTTCACCGCCGCGGCCCAGCCGACCCCGGTGCCGGACCTGCCCGCCGACGCCCGGGTGCCCAACGTGTCCAAACGCTTTGTGGAATTGGCCCAGCGTGTGGCCCTGCACCGCGACCGCGAAGCCAAGTGGCCGCTGCTTTACCGCACGCTATGGCGGATGACGCGCGGCGACGAGCCGCATGTGCTCTCCATCGCCAGCGATCCGGATGTTCGCCGTCTGGACGACATGCGGCGTCAGGTGGGGCGCGACGCTCACAAGATGCACGCTTTTGTCCGCTTCCGCGAGGTCCAAGAAACCCGCGACGACGGGACCCCCGTCACCCGCTACGTCGCTTTTCACCGGCCCGAGCACCTGATCGTGCGCAGAGAGGCGGCTTGGTTCAAACGCCGCTTTCCCGTCATGGCCTTCAGCCTGCTGACCCCAGACGCGTGTGCGCATTGGGATCCGGTCACGAAACAGATGACGTTTGGCCAAGGCGTGGACGCCAGCGCCGCGGCCCAGCCCGACGACGTCGAGGCGCTGTGGCTCACCTACTACGCGCACATTTTTAACCCCGCCCGCATCAAGCTCAAGGCGATGGTGAACGAGATGCCGCGGAAGCACTGGCCGACGTTGCCCGAGACACGGCTGATCCCCGACCTGCTGGCCGATGCGCCCCGGCGGCTGAAAGAGATGGAGCAGTACAACGCCAAGAATGCCAACAGCGGGGCGGCCTTCTTTCCGACCGGCACCGGGCCGTTCACCTTGCCGCAGCTTGCCGCCGCCGCGACCGCGTGCCGTGGCTGCGAGCTGTGTGGCCCCGCCACGCAGACGGTCTTTGGCCGTGGCCAGGCCGAAGCCCGCTTGGTCTTCGTGGGCGAGCAGCCCGGCGACCAAGAAGACCAAGCGGGCGAGCCGTTTGTGGGGCCTGCCGGCCAGAAGCTCAGCGTGTTGTTGGAACAGGCGGGCATCGACCGCAGCGCCGCGTATCTCACCAACGTCGTCAAGCACTTCCGCTTCGAGCCGCAAGACCGCGACGACACCCAGCGTGGCACGCGGCGTATCCACGCCAAGCCGCTGGCCCGCCACGTCAACGCCTGCCGCCCCTGGCTGGAGGCCGAGTTGGACGCGATCCGTCCGTCGGTGATCGTGGCCCTGGGCGCGACGGCCGCGCGGGCTCTCTTTGGCAGCACCTTCAAAATCACCCACCAGCGCGGCACGTGGACGCGCACACGCTGGAGTGAGCGGTGCCTGGCAACATTCCACCCTTCGGCGCTGCTGCGGGCCCAGGGGCCGCGGGCCGAAGACATGCAAGCGCAGATGCTCGCGGATTTGCGGGCGGTGGCGGTGGCG
>JALZVY010000276.1 GCA_023300125.1 Phycisphaera sp. | reverse complement strand
GGCCAGCGGGGCGGCTTCGTAGAGCTCGGCCTGGGCTTGGGAGTCGTCGCTGGAGGGGGAGGCTTCCGCGGCGGGGCTGCTGTCGCCGGCCTCGTTTTGGGCGCCGCTGATGGGGGTCACCTTGCGCAGGTCGCTGCCCTTGCCCAGGATGTCGGCGAAGGCCGGGCGGATCTCGACGGGCAGCCGGGTGGCGGCATACCCGGGCGCGGTGAGCTCGATCGTGGCGGAGCCGGCGGTCGGGGCGTGGGCGTCGAGGGAGACCATGCGGCAGCCCGCGGGGAAGGTGAGGGTGACCGGCTGTCCGGGCTGGCCGCTGCCCAGGGCGATGGCGGTATCGCCTTCCATGGCACGCGGCGTGAGGGTGACGTGCGTGGTTTGGCGGGGCGCGGCGGGCAGCTTGACCGTCACGCGGGCAGTGCCGGTTTCGCTGAGGCGCACCCGGCTGCGGGGGGCTTGGCCGACGTTGCCTTGCACCGCGAGCGTGGGCGGGTGGAAGGTCAGGCTGTGATCGAGGCGGCTCTTGCCGCTGCTGTCGGTGAGCGAGAGGGTCAGGGTTTGCGGGGCGGCGGTAAAGCGGTGGTCGGCGAACCGCAGGGTGTTGTCTTGGGTGGTGAAGGCGGTGGTGACATCCTGGCCATTGAGTTGGGCGGTGAAGCTCGACATGTCGGCTTTGGGGCCCAGGGTGACGGTGACCGGTTGGGGTTGGGTGAGCCGCTGCATGTGTTGCGGGCCCTGCACGGTGGCGAGGGTGCCGCAGCCCGAGAGTGTGGCGGCGGCGGTCAGTGCGGTCAGGGCGGTGAGGGCGGCGAAGGTTGGGGCGCAGCGGTGGGGCTGAAGGGGGCGGGGCATGGCTTTCTCCGTCGGGGGTAAAGGGTTTGGATCGGCGGGAAAACTACGATTTGAATATCGGCAAGGGCCGCGCCTTTCGGCGCAGAGGGGGCTGCGTCGAGAAGCTGTGCGGGTTGTACCGCTTGTGTGTGGGGGCGAGCCCATGGCGCCGGTCTGAGGTGAGACGCGGTTGAATGGCCTGGCCCGGGTCAATGCGGGTCAATGCGGGTCAATGAACGCCACGAGACCGACACCCTGCGGCGGCGCAGGGCTTTGACGAGAAACGGACGGCGAGGGACAGCTTGCTGGCGCGGAGGTTTTGCCGGGGGTGACGCTGAGCTGCGGAGCGCGCGCAATCGGGCCGTGAAGCGGATGCCGCGGGTTGCTGGGGGCTTCGGGCCTCGGGGTCTCGGGGCTCCGGGGCCCTCACCCCATCGCGCCCACCTCGGCCAGCAGCGCGGCGTGGGTGCGGCAGCCCAGGTGGAAGCGGTCCAGGGCGAAGTGCTCGTCGGGGCTGTGGATGTTGTCGCTGTTGAGGCCAAAACCGATGAGCAGGGTGTCGATGCCCAGCTGGTTTTTGAAGTCGGCGATGACCGGGATGGTGGCGCCGTCGCGCACCAAGGCGGGCTTTTTGCCGGCGGTGGATTCCAGGGCCCGCGATGCGGCGGCAAGCCAGGGGCTGTCGTTGCTGACGGCCACGGGCCAGGCCTCGCCGTGGTTTTCCAGTTCCCAGCGGCAGCCGCCCACGTTGTGAGACTGAATCCAATCGGTGAACTGCTGGGCCACCTTGCCCGGGTTCATGTCTGCGGGGATGCGGAAGCTGACCTTGGCCCCCGCGAAGGTGGGGATGACGGTTTTGGCGCCTTGGCCCATGTAGCCGCCGTAGAGGCCGTTGATGTCGCACGCCGGGCGGACCCAGCGGCGCTGCAGGGTGTCGAATCCCTTTTCGCCAAACGGGGTGGCGCCCACGTCGGCGGTGAAGGCGTTTTCGTCGAAGTCCAGCTGGGCGAACTCGTCACGCACCGCGTCGGTGATGGGCGCTACGTCGTCGTAAAAACCGGGGATGGTGATGTGCCCGTCGTCGTCGATCAGCTTGCCCAGCACGCGGGCGAGTTGGGTGGCGGGGTTGGCCAGGCTGCCGCCGTAGACCCCCGAGTGCAGGTCGCGCGACGGGCCGTGCAGCTTGATGTCGAAGTACACCAGGCCGCGCAGGGCGTAGGTGATCGCCGGGGTGTTGGCGTCCCACATGCAGGTGTCGCTGACCACGCAGACCGTGTCGTGGGCGCTGCCGGTTTTCAGCAGCGCGGCGTCTTGTTCAAGGAAAGCCGGCAGGCTGATGCTGCCGCATTCTTCTTCGCCTTCGATCATGACCGTGACGTGGCAGGGCAAGAGGGTGTTGGTGTCGCGGTAGGCCTTGAGGGCTTCGAGAAACATCATCACCTGGCCCTTGTCGTCGCTGGCCCCGCGGGCGTAGAGCTTGCCGTCGCGCACGGTGGGCTCGAAGGCGCCGGTGGTCCAGCCGTCCAGCGGGTCGGGGGGCTGCACGTCGTAGTGGCCGTAAAACAGCACGCGGCGGGCTGCGCCCGGGGCGACCAACGCGTCGGGGGTGGTGGCGATGACCAGCGGGTGGCCGCCGTTGGGGGTGCGGGTCTCGACCGACAGGCCCAACTTGGCGCAGTAATCGGCGACCCAGGCGGCGGCCCGGTCCACGTCGGGCTTGAAGGCCGGGTCGGTGCTGACGCTAGGGATCTTCAGCAGGTCGATCAGGCGTGTGACCGCGGCGTCGGAGTTTTCGGCCAGATGAGCCAGCGGGGCGGCGGCGGCGTTGTGGGTCGGGGGTGTTGTCATGCCCGCCTTTTTAGCACGGCCCGGCTTGCCAAGCGGTGCGGGCGGCCGGTGTCAGGCGTCTGGTTCGGCCGGTGGGGCAAGGTCCACCTGCACCGCGTCGCCTTCGATCCGCACGGGATAGACCCGCAAGGGCTGGCCGAACTCGGGGTCGTCCAGGTCGCGGCCGTCTTTGATGCTGTAGGTGTAGCCGTGGTAGGGGCAGGTGAGCGTGAGCCCGCGGCGCTCGCCCTCGCCCAGGGGCAGGCCTGCGTGCGGGCACACGTTGGCCACGGCGTGCAGCGTGCCGTTGACGTTCATCACCACCAACGGGTGGTCGGCGTGTTTGATGCAGCGTTGGCTGCCTTCGGGAAAGTCCGCGGCGGGGGCGAGGTCGGTCCAAGGCATGGGGGTGTGTTCTGGGGCAGGGGTTGAGGTACAAAAGCTCAGATGGAAAATGATCTTAGTCGGCTGCGGGGGCTTGTACGGGAACTGGCGACCAAGGCGGTTGGGATGGCGGTCGACGGGGCCACCACCCAGCCGCGGGTGGGCGAGCAGCGCTTTTGCTTGGTGAAGATGATGCCCGCGGCGTCGGCCTTGCTGGACGGGGGCAAGGCGGATCTGCTTGAGCCGCCCACCGACGGCTCTGCGTCGATCACCGATGGCTCAGGGCACCGCAGGCCGGTGTACCGCGTGTTGGCGGCCTATCTGCACACGCGAGCCGGTGGGGCGGCCCAGGCCCAGGCGCTGTCCCTGAGCCCCGCCGAGCAGCCGGACCTGTCGCTGCGGCTGTGGGCGGCGGCGACCGCGGCCCAGGCCGGCGCGTTGGACCCCGAGGCGGTGGACCGGTGGCTGGGCACGCAAGAGGGTTCCTTGCAGCCCGAGGACGTGGACGAGGCCCCAGACCACTGGACCTACCGTGAGTTGGCGGGGCTTCACGCTCTGCATGCGCTAGCGCAGCACACCGGCAACCCGCGCTGGGCCCGCCGGGTGGCCGAGGCGGCCAAGTTTCACCAAGCCCACACCCAGCCGGACTACACCACCTACCAGCCCTGGGGCTTGGCCGCGTTTTTGGCCACGCCCGAGACCGTGGCGTTTGGCGAGCAGCAGCTCCACGACGTGGCCACGCATCTGAGTGTGGCCGGTGGCCCGGGGGCCGTGGTGCCCGCCTTGTTGTTGGCCGATGCCTGCGCATCGCTGGATACGGGGGGGTAATCCTGTCGATGTTGGGCGTGTGCTTCGTTGTTTTTAACCCGATCGCCCCTCATGACTGACACCCTTTTGTCTGCTTACGGTCTGCCCAACGAGACGGTGCTACGCAACCTCTCGCCCGCGGCGCTTTACGAAGAAGCGATCCGCTACGACAAGGGCGCGTCGATCGCCGATTCGGGGGCGTTGATCGCTTACTCGGGCGGCAAGACCGGCCGCTCGCCCAAAGACAAACGCATCGTCCGTGACGCGAGCACCGCAGACGACGTGTGGTGGGGAGCGGTCAACATCCCCATCGAGCAAAAGACCTTTGACATCAACCACCGCCGGGCGATCGACTATCTGGCCACCCGGCCGCGGCTGTACATCGTCGACGCCTTCGCGGGCTGGGACCCGAACCACCGCATCAAGGTGCGGGTGGTGTGCGAGCGTCCGTATCACGCGCTGTTTATGTGGACGATGCTGATCCGTCCCACCGAGGAAGAGGCCGCAAGCTTTGGCGAGCCGGACTGGACGATTTTTAACGCGGGCGCTTTTCCCGCCAACCCGCTGACCGCGGGCATGACCAGCCGCACCAGCGTGGACGTGGACCTGGGCAAGCAGCAGATCGTGATTTTGGGCACGGAATACGCAGGTGAAATGAAGAAAGGCATCTTCACGGTGATGAACCACCTGATGCCGAAAAAAGGGCACCTGTCGATGCACTGCTCGGCCACCGCCGACCCGGCGACCGGACGCAGCAGCGTGCTCTTTGGTTTGTCGGGCACCGGCAAAACGACGCTGAGCGCCGACCCCCACCGCCCGCTGATCGGCGACGACGAGCACGTCTGGTCCGACACCGGGGTGTTCAACATCGAAGGCGGGTGCTACGCCAAGGCCATTCATCTGAGCCGTGAGAACGAGCCGCAGATTTTCGACGCCCTGCGTTTTGGCAGCGTGCTCGAAAACGTGCGCTACGACCCCGCGGACCACCACGTGGACTTCGACGACACGAGCATCACCCAGAACACACGCGGGGCGTACCCGATCGAGTTCATCGACAACGCGCAGATTCCCTGTGTGGCGGGTCATCCCACGGATGTCATCTTCTTGACCTGCGATGCTTTTGGCGTGCTGCCACCGGTCGCGCGGCTTACCCCCGAGCAGGCCATGTACCACTTCATCAGCGGATACACCGCCAAGGTGGCGGGCACCGAGATGGGCGTGGACGAGCCCGAAGCGACGTTTAGCCCGTGTTTCGGTGGGCCGTTTTTGGTGTGGCACCCGGGCCAATACGCCGAGCTGTTGGCCCAGAAGATGTCTGAGCACGGGGTGAACGTGTGGCTGGTCAACACCGGCTGGACGGGTGGGGGGGCGACGCAAGACGCGGGTGGCGACGCGGCGGGATCGCGGATCAAGCTGAAGTACACCCGCTCGATCATCGACGCGATCCACCGCGGGCATCTGGCCGATGCGCCCACGGCCCCGGACCCCACCTTTGGGCTGGACGTGGTGACCCGCGTTCCTCAGGTGCCCGACGGGCTGCTGGTGCCCCGCAGCGCGTGGGCCGACGGGGCGGCTTACGACGCGGCGGCGGCGAAGCTGGCCGGGCTGTTTCGCAGTAATTTTGCGGCCTACGCGGGCGGCGTGAACGCGGCGGTGGCGGCGGCGGGGCCTGTGTAGTTATTGGCATGGCCGTTATCGGCCATGCTGCGCCGGTTTGCGGCTTGAGGCAGACTGGCCATACAATTGAGATGCACGCATCGGGTTTTCCCTGTGCTATTTTGCCGCAGAATTCGGCCGAAGGCTGCAACTGCGCATCTCTTTTACCCCTCATTTAGAAAGTGGGAATTGTTATGGGAATGGTTGCTGAATTTAAAGAATTTGCCATGAAAGGCAGTGTCGTCGATCTGGCTGTTGGTGTCGTGATCGGCGCGGCCTTTGGCGGCATCGTTAAAGCGATGGTGGACAACATCTTCATGCCCGTGGCGGGCTGGCTGATGGCGGGTGTTGACCTGTCCGAGATGGCGGTTGAGCTGCCTTCCGCGATTGAAGGCCAAGACCCCGCGACGATCGGTTACGGGGTGGTCATTCAAGCCGCGCTGAACTTCCTGATTGTGGCCTTTGCGATCTTCATCGTGATCAAGCTGATCAACTCGGCCAAGAAGAAGGAAGAGGCGGCTCCTGCGGCCCCCGCAGCGGATATCGCGCTGCTCACCGAGATCCGCGACGCGCTCAAGGCGCGCTAAGCCAGCCCTGCGCAACTTGCGAACGACAAATAAGAACCGCCTCGGATTGTCCGGGGCGGTTTTTTTGTGGTTATCGCGGCATAGACTCATGGCGTGCGAAAACCCACGGTGAAACATGTGATGCGGCCGTTTGCCTTCCTGCTGCTGGCAGGGGTGGCGGCGTGCGCTGGGGCGGCGTCAGGAGACGCTGAGGAAAGGCCTGGGGATCTGTCGCAAGGCGCCCCGCGCGACGTGGCAGAGCTGCGCGAGATCCAGCGGCGTGTGAAAGCGGTCGTGGTGGCCGCGGGGCCCGCGACGGTCTCGCTTCGCATCCCCGCAGACATCCGCGCCGATCCGTCTCAAAGCCGGCCGCCGGGTTCGGGCAGCGCCGTGATTGTGACCCCCGAGGGCTTGGGGCTCACCGCGGCCCACGTGATTGATTATCCGGGCAGAGACATCCGCGTGGTGTTGGCCGACGGCACACGGGCGATCGCGCGCACGCTGGGCGTGGACCACCGCCTGGACGTGGGGCTGATTCAGCTGGTGGGCCCGGGCCCCGAGGGCCCCGGCGGACCACCTTGGCCCCACGCGCCGCGGGCCAAGCCCGGGCAGGCCGGCCACGGCGACTGGGTGGTCGCCCTGGGCCACCCCGGGGGCTTTGATCCCGCACGCCCGGTGACGGCGCGGCTGGGGCGGGTGATCCGGCTGCGGCCGGTGGTGGGCTTTCAAACCGACTGCGCCTTGTTTGGGGGCGACTCGGGCGGGCCGCTGTTCGATCTCTCGGGCGCGGTGGTGGGCATTCACACGCGGATCGGGCGCACGGCGCGGACCAACGTGTCGGCGTCGATGCAAGACATCGACGCGGCGTGGGGCGGGCTGTTGGACGGCCTCCGGGTGTGGGAGGTGTTTGGCGCGGTGTTGGCGCCGCACCGCAAAGGGGTGCGGCTGCATGCCGTGGAAGAGGGCGGCGCCGCGGCGCGGGCGGGCCTTGTGGCGGGCGACGTGCTTCAAAGCCTGAACGGGATCGATGTGAGCGACCTCTATGCCACGGGCCGGGCCTTGGTTTTCATCGCCGAATCCGAAGTGCCCACGGCGCAGATCGTGCTGCAGCGTGGTGACGAACAGCGCGCATTGGAGGTGCCCTTTGGCAACGCACGCTAAACCCAGGCCGCGCTGCATACGCACACGCGTGACCCGGGTCACGACGCTGCTTGGCATGCTTGCGTGTTTGAACCTGCAAGCCTGCGCCCAAAGCCCGGTGCTGAAATCGGGCTTGGAAACAGAAGGCCACGCCGTGCGGGCGGTCTTCACGCCCGTGGTGGCCGATGCCCGCCGCTCGACGGTGCAGCTTCGCCCGGTGGACAGCGACACGCCCCTGGCCCTTGGCTTGGTGGTGTCCGCTGGCGGGGCGGTGCTGACCAAAGCCAGCGAGCTGCGCGACGAAGCAGGGGCGCCGTTGGAGATCGACGCCACGCTGCCCGACGGGCGCCGCGTGTCGGTGGTGCGCCTGGCCACCGATCCACGCAGCGACCTGGCCCTGCTGCGGATCACCTCTTCGGTGCCGGGGCTGGTGGCGCTGGATCCGGCGGCTCATGCGGGGGATGTGCCCGCGCCCGGCAGCTGGGTTGCGGTCCCGGGGATCGAGGCGGTGCCCGATGCCATTGGGGTGGTGAGTGCCGTGCCGCGCGGCCTGGCCCCGGTGCGTCTGGGGGTCAGCTTTCGGCAGGTGGTGGGCGAGGGC
Source organism: Phycisphaera sp. (assembly GCA_023300125.1). Lineage (GTDB taxonomy): Bacteria > Planctomycetota > Phycisphaerae > Phycisphaerales > Phycisphaeraceae > Algisphaera. The sequence goes on along the minus strand of JALZVY010000276.1, from coordinate 8,479 downwards.
CCCGGGCGGCTGGTGGTTCGTGGTGTGCAAGACAACATGGGCGCCGCCCAGGCCGGGGTGCGCCGCGGTGACCGGCTGCTGCGCCTGAACAATCACAACCTGGTTGAAGCGCGTGACCTGGTGGAGCCGTTGCGTGACGTGAGCGTGGGCGACACGGTCGATCTGACCATCGAGCGCGACGGCGAAGCACGGGTGCTTGAGGTCACCCTCATGAACCGCCCGTTGAACCTGAAAGACCGCGAAGACTTCATGAACCAGATGGGTAACAGCCTGTCGCGCCGACGCGACGGCTTCGACGCGGTGCTGCAGCACGACGCGACCATTGAGCCCGAGCAGTGCGGCGGGCCGCTGGTGGATTTAAACGGCCAGCTGGTGGGCATCAACATCGCCCGGGCCGGGCGGGTGGAGTCCTACGCGCTGCCCGTGGCCGAGGTCGTGGCCGCGCTCGGCCGGCTGCGCGCCACCGCGGCCCAGAAACGCCCGTAAACAACCCGCGGCTTGCAGGGTGCTGGCGGGCCGGCCGCGTCTTACCCAAACCCCCTGATCGTCACAGCCCCATCCCGCGGCTTGCCCCATGCCGCGTTAAGCCGTCTTGCCGCCGCGGCGCGGTCAGGCTTGGCCCATGAAAACCGGATCATGGCGCGGCCGCGGGGTCACGCTTTTGGAAATGCTTGTGTTGTTGGTGGGCCTCACGGTGATGCTGTCGCTGTTGTTGCCCGTGCTGCAGGCCGCGGAAGTCACCGGCCGTGAGCTGAGCTGCCGCGAAAACCTGCACCTCAGCGGCGCGCGGTCCGACGCCTGGTCACGCGACCACCACGGCCGACCGCTGCCTGTGGCCCAAACGGACCGCTACTCCGCAGAAGTCTTCGCCCACGCTGGCTACGACCGGCGTGCCCTGCTCGCGGACTACACCGGTGCTCAAGGCCTCACTGCCTGCCCGGCCTCGGGCGGGGCCCGGCCTGGCGATGCGGGCAACGTCATGCCGGTGCTTTACGGCACCTATGCCTGGATCGCGCTACCCGCCACGGCTGCTTCGTCCGCCACCTCAGGCTCCGAGGCCCAGGTGATGGACCCCGCCCGCACCGTCCGCGCACAAGACGTGCTCATCGACGCCCAACGCGGATTCGGGGGGTTTGGCCAGCGCTACAACCACGGCACGGGCGTGCAGGCCACCCGCGAGGGCAATTCCGCTTTCGCGGGCCACTGGGGCGGCGACCCCACGGGACTCAACGCCTTGTACCACGACGGCCACGCCGCCTGGCACGGCGCCGGCGACGTGGGCGTCGTGGGCTGGGCCAGCGGTCTACGCCAGCGGCGGATGTACGGGGCGCTCTTTCCCCCCGCGCCGTGAAGCATCGCCGCATGGCCATCCTTGGGCACACCCGGCCGGATAGGCTGGCAGCATGCCGCTTATTCAGATCGCTGTAGAACCCGACTTCACCGCCGTCACCGCCGAGCACGACGCGCTGATGGCCGATGCCAACCGCCGCATCGAAGACTTCGTACGCCGGCGCAAAGACGCCCCCATCCCCGCCTTTGTGCCCAGCGACGCGCGGATGAGCGTGGCCGCCTTGGCCACCATCCAGCGCGACCACCTGGCCCCGCAAAACACCTTCTGCGAATGGGGCAGCGGCATGGGCGTCACCGCCTGCCTCGCCGCGCAGCTGGGCTTTGACGCCTGCGGCATCGAGATCGAACGCGACCTGGTCGACGCCTCGATCGACCTGGCCCAAGACCACGGCCTGAATGTTGATTTCGTGCAAGGCAGCTTCGTCCCCGAAGGCGGCGACGACCTCGCCGTCGACTCGGGTGAATTTGAAACCTTATCGATCGGCCTCACGCCGGGGTATGACGACCTGGGCCTCGACGCCGACGACTTCGGTGTCATCTACGCCTACCCTTGGCCGGGCGAAGAATGGGCCGTCGAAAACCTGTTCGAAGCCTTTGCCGCCCGTGGCGCCCTGCTGGTGACCTATCGCGGACGCGAAGAGATCCACGTGCATCGCAAGGGATGAGGCTAAGACGACCGGGCAGAGAGTCTGCCCACGTGGCACGCGAATGTGGATAGGTTGAGTGCAATCACATACATTTAGGAGACACATGAAATCGCTGTTTTGTATTTTGATGGCTTGCATCATGCTGGCAGGGACCGCATCGCTCGCCAATGCGCAGAATCCGCTTGGTGGCGTGCTGGATCTGATCAAAGTTTCACGAGAGCGTGACGGTGTCATTCAGTTGCCGATTCGCTTTCACATCGTGCGGGGGGCCGAAATGACCAAGAAGGGCGTTGCACTGGAGATGTGGCTTACGCCAGAAGATGTACGCGAACGCATCCTTCCCGAGATCAACCGCATTTGGCAGCCGGCCGGAATCCAGTGGGTGATCGAGTCGGTGGTGGAGGATGACATCGCGCAGGTTCGCGGCCGCCGTCGGCTGGTTGAAGATATTTCTGTGGCCACGCGTGAGACCTCGGATCGCACCACCAAGATCCGCAAGCTGATCGACGTGCCCAGCCACCACCCGGCGATTCACAATGTGTATTTTTTTCCTTACGTGGGCGAAACCACCCAGGGTTTCGCCACCTTTGGAGGCTCGCGCTCGGTGGGCGAGAATCCTGACGGGGGCAACCACTGTGTCATGGGTGTTTGGACCGACAAGCCTTCACGAGCGAAAAAGCCGCCGCAGCGCTTTAAGATGAGCGAAGGGCTCCCCTTCAAGAGGGGCTCTATCGGCCGAACCTGCGCACACGAACTGGGGCACAATCTTTTGCTTCAGCACCCCGACAAAGAGACGCAGACGGTCTTTGACCGCGTGATGGGCGGGCGTCGCCCGGGGTATGCATTAACACCCGAAGAAATCAAGCTTGCTCGCACCGTGGCCGTGGGGCGGGCAAAGACAATTGTTAAGTGGGCAAGAAAACGACGTTGAGGTATGGAGACTGAAGGAGGTCGGAGGGGATCTAGAGGCCTGTGAGGCGAGAGGTCCAGATCCGGATGTTCTCGGGTGCCCCCGGATGTGCATGGTTGGGGTGCAATGACATACGTCAGCGCGACGTATGAAAACATGGTGATGGGTTTTGCGGTTTGGATCACGCACGCAGGCACGGTATCGCTCCCCACTGCGCAGCATGCGCATGATGCCACGAAAACAGTCCGCATAACCTAGACGGGCCCGCGCGGGGACAACGGGGCAAAAGATTTGTGTGAATCGGAATTCTATTGACAGGCGTTCTTCAAACTGAGAGAACATCTTCTTTTGAAGGCTGCTGAACTTTGCCCTATTCAGCCGCCTTGCCTTGGTGGCGACGTGCCACGCATTCAGTATTACTCACGCAAGACAGCAGAACACCATGCCCACATCTTCCATGTTTGTTTGTCATTTGGCGGCGGCGGTGTTGTCCACCAGCACCCTTGAAGTGCATGTGGACCCGAACGGATTGGATACCAACCCGGGGACCCAAGCCGCGCCGGTTGCCACCCTGGCCAAAGCCCGCGATGTGCTGCGCTCTTCCAACAAGCTTGGCCAAGAGACCGCGACGGTGACCCTGGCCGACGGGGTTTATTACCTGCCCGAGACGCTGACCTTCACTCCCCAAGACTCCGGCTCGAAAGAGCACCCGGTGGTGTACCGCGCCAGCAACCCGGGCCAAGCCGTGATCAGCGGCGGGCTCAAGCTGGAGTTGGACTGGCAGCCCTACCAGGACGGCATCTTTCAGGCCCAGAGCCCCGCGGGCTTGGACATCGACCAGCTGTTCATCGACGGCACCAAGCAGTGGATGGCGCGTTACCCCAATTACAACGCAGAAGACAAGACCGCCCCTTATCAAGGCTTCTCCGCGGATGCCTTTTCCAAGGAGCGGGCCGCCAAATGGGCCGACCCTGCCGGCGGCTACATCCACGCGATGCACCGTTCACGCTGGGGCGGGTACCACTACCGCATCACCGGCAAAGACGCGGAAGGCGACGTGGCTTATGAAGGCGGGTGGCAGAACAACCGCCAGATGGGCATGCACAAAACCCAGCGCATGGTCGAGAACATCAAGGAAGAACTGGACGCGCCCGGCGAGTGGTTCCACGACACCGAGGCCAACACCCTGTACTACATGCCCCAGCCCTCCACCGACCTGAGCAAGGCCGTGGTCGAGGTGGTGCGCTTGCGTCACTTGATTGAAGTTCACGGGGATCTCAAGTCCTCGCCCGCCAAGTTCACGGTCCCCGACCCCGGGAACAAAATCGACGGCCTGACGCTGGAGACGCCCGAGACGCAGACGCCGGTGCAGTGGATCCAGTTCGAAGGCTTGCGCTTTAGCGCCACGCGCCGCACCTTCATGGACACGCGCGAGCCGCTTTTGCAAAGTGATTGGACCGTGTACCGCGGCGGGGCGGTGCATCTTCGCGGCACCGAACACATCGCCATCGAAAACTGCGACTTCGAAGAGTTGGGCGGCAACGCGGTGTTTGTGGATGGCTACAACCGCGACGCCGTGATCCGCGGAAACCTGTTTAAAAACAACGGGGCCACCGACGTGAGTTTCATTGGCTCGTTTGCGGCGGTGCGGTCGCCACGGTTTAGCTATCACACCCCGGCCCACCCGCTGGATGAAGTGGATCGCGAAATCGGCCCCAAAACCGACGAATACCCCGCGGATTGTTTGGTGCAAGACAACCTCATGACCCGCTGCGGGCGGGTCGAGAAACAGAGCACGGGCGTGAACATCTCCATGTCGTCCCGGATTACGGTGAGCCACAACACGGTGTTCGATACGCCCCGCGCGGCCATCAACATCTGCGACGGCACCTGGGGCGGGCACGTCATCGAATGGAATGACTGCTTCGAAACCGTGCTCGAAACCCACGACCACGGCGCGTTTAACTCTTGGGGCCGCGACCGCTACTGGCACCGGGCCAGCCCATCGGGGCCCCGCGAAAAAGACGAGAGCGGCAAGGCCTTGATCAGCTACTGGATCGAGAAATACCCCGACGCGCCGTTCTGGGACGCCTATCAGGTCACCACGCTCCGCAATAACCGCATGCAGTGTGACCACGGCTGGGACATCGACCTGGATGACGGTTCCAGCAATTACGAGATCTACAACAACCTCTGCCTGTCCGGCGGGCTTAAGACCCGGGAAGGCTACAAGCGGATCGTCACCAACAACATCATTTTGGGCAAAGGCTACACCTGCAACGTGCCGTATCCCAAGCCCACCCAAGACGTCTTTGAGTCCAACATTTTATGGGGGCTGGGCTACCGGGCCTCCAGCGCGAAGCTGTGGGGCGGGATCCGCAACAAGAACCTCATGCACAACCCCACCAGCCCGGGCGCGGCGCCCTGGATCCGGGCCCAATCCCAAACCGAAGACGACGCGGACAGCCTGTATGGCGATGCAGGGTTTGCCGACCCCGCCGCGGGTGACTTCACGGTGCCTGAAAGTTCACCTGCCCTCGCCCTTGGGTTCAAAAACTTCCCCACCACCGGGTTTGGCGTGACCTCGGAGCGCTTGAAAGCGATGTCCCAAGAGCCGGGGGTTGTCTTGGGTTTTGATGTCGAAACCAACCGCGTGATCAAAAAAGGCAGCCATGAAGTGTTGGGGGCCGAGTACAAGAAACTCAGCACGCTGGCCGAGCTCTCTGCCACCGGCATGGATTCACTGCGAGGTGTCTTGCTGGTGACGGTGCCCAAATCGAGCCAGTTGGCCAAGTACGGTTTTGAAAGCGACGACGTGATCCTGGAAATTGACGGCAAGGAGACCGTATCGCGCGGGTTCACGAAACTCCTCCGCGGGTTCAAACCCGGCAAGCACAAGGCCGAAGTCTGGCGTGGTCAGTCGCCGCACACGGTCGAGTTTACGGTCAAGAAGTAAGAACGACGGCAAGAACACATGCATTCAGGTCTGAGGTGCCACGCCGGGGGTGTCTTTCTTCGCCACCCGGCGTTGCATTTCAGCGTTGAATCCGCTGTAGAGGATTATTTGTTCGCGTCTGGCTATCCTTAACATTAGAGCGCAAAAATGAAATATTTGGCGACTGTGTTTGCGTGTCTCATGGCGGGGTGGGTCGTGGGAGTTGTTGTTGGCTTGGCGAGCTTTGATCCGTTCGATGATTATCTTGGCGAATGGGTTTTCGGCTGCACGATTTATTTCGGTACGCCGATCGGTCTAGCACTCGCAGCGGTTTTTCTACAGATCGTCGCGTCCTCCCCTCGGTCGTCTGGGCCGTATAACCAATGTATGCAGTTGACCGACGACGCGCGGGAGTAGAATGATGCTGCCGGTACGCATTCCCTGCCCACGGGCGTCCGGCAGCAGAGCCGATCTGCCTTCGCCGACAGAAAATCAGATTCGAACGTGGACGCTCATGATGCATCGCTACGTTGCCTGCTATGACAATACGACTGACGAGCACGTCTACAGCGTTTCACTACGAGGTCAATCTTCCGAATGGATTTGTCGTTTGTTTGGCCTGCCTTCAGGGCATCCAGCGTTTGATTGTTATCCAATCAACGAATCGATGGTCGCAGATGTGATTGAGCGGTCCGAACGCGTGATCGAGTTCGACTTCGCATCATACTCATACATGATCGAATGCCATTCCGATGATTCGTAGTCATGGACAATCGAGAGGCCTGGCCTCAGGAGCAGTCCGTTGCCGCATCGCTTCGCCGCCGTCTAACCAGCGCCTGGCGTTGACCGGCAACCCCAGGGAATAGCATGGCGTCTGCGGGGGCTGCTGGGAACTGCCCGATTACGTTAGCCTGTAAGCCATGACTTCAATCGATCTTCAACAGCGTGTGAATCACGAGATCGGTGATGCCGTTGCAAACCGATATGGATGGAATTTTCGACCATTCTTGCTTCCGCTTCCGGAGCTGCGTGAATACGATGGTGATGAGCTTTGGACAGTGCTGATTGAAGGAGGCGTTGATGGCAAAGAGGGTTACCATGTCATATATGATCCAGAGTGGGATGAATTTGGTCTCGCCACCTCCGGGGTTTGCGTGAGCATCTGTGGGTCGTTCATGAATACTCTCAATGCAATGTAGTGGTTTAATCAACCGTTTCACTTGACGGGAAAAGCCTGCGAGTCCTTTTCTTCCGAAAGTCGTCTGCCACTCCCCGTTGTCGGCTCGCAAATCAGCGGGGAGACGTTGTGCCACTCAATGAAATCACATCAATTCTCAATGAGGGCTCTTGCGATTGCCGCCGCTTTGATTGCACTGCTTTCGGCGGTTGCTATTTGGCGGTTTGATATTCCACGCGCATCCGTCGAAAAGGTTGGAGAACTTCATGGGCAGACGGATGTCAGTGTGTTGAATCGCCTCGGAGCTCCTTCGCACGAATATTTTTTCACGATGGACGAGTCTGTCGATGAATTCAGGATCGAACTTTATAACACGTATCCGCCGGGTTTCCCTGATCATTCGGACATAGAAATCCGCGAATGTACGTGGGAATATGCAAGCTATCGCCTGACTGTTTGGTTTCACAAGCCAGACGGTAAATGGATTGCACTGAATACTTGCCGCTACAAAAACGGCATTATCTTCTGACTCTGTTGGAATACGCAGTAGAACACTGTGATGCGCGCGAAGCCGGACTCGCGCGTGTTTGGGGGAATGGCTGATCGTTCACTATGGATCGATGATCACGAGCGTTCACCAAACCGCTGCGCCGCAACCGCCTTCGCCGCGGGTGTGCCGCAAGGCAGGGGGGTGCCTTCGATTTGGTCGGCGAGGAGCTCGGCGGCGAGGGGGGCCGAGAGGGCGCCGTGACTGGTGAGGGCGGTGAGGACGTGGAGGGTGGGGTGGCCGGGCGCGGGGCCAGAGACGGCACCGACAACGGGCATGCGGTCGCGGGCGTTGCAGCGCCACGAGGTGCGGCCGGTGACGTCGGACCAGTCCATGGCATCGGCCCAGGCGGCGCTGCTGCGCTGGGCGCCGTGGTGGTTGCGTTGGTGGTCGGCGTCGCGCACCGCGGGGTCGGGGTCGTTGCGGTCGTGGGTGGCGCCCACGGCGTGGCGGGCGGGGCCGTGGACATCGACATCGATATCGACTGCGGGGGTGAGGTAGCCCGGGCCGTTGATGGCGTGGTGGAGGCCTTGGCTTTGCGCGGTGCTGGCGACGAGGCTGAGCTGGCCGCGGACGGCTTCGAGCGGCCAGTGGGCGCAGGCCGGGTGGTCGCGCACGGCGGCGGCGGTGGCGAGCACGGTGACATCGGCGTCGACGGGCTGATCGGCCTGCAAAAAGTTGATTCCGGGTTGCGCCAGGACATGTTCTAAATAGCGGTCGAAGCGGCGTAGGCCGGCGCATTGGCACCACAGGCCGGGGGGATCGTGTTGCCAGACCACGCGCTGGTCCAGGGCGCCGAAGTTGTCGGCGGCGCGGCGCAGCCAGGCTTCGGGCTTGTGGTCGGTGGGGGCGCGGTGGGCGCCGATGGCTTGGAAGTCGGGTTGTTGCAGCGCGAGGGTGAGGGCGCTGCGGT
>JALZVY010000275.1 GCA_023300125.1 Phycisphaera sp. | reverse complement strand
GGCGGTGCAAGCTCCCGCCACGCCGCCGGGCCACGCACCGGCACGCCACGCATTGCCGGGGCTCCGCCGTCCAACGTTGACGCCCCGCAGGTCGTGCTTGAACCCGGCAGCGTGCTGAGTATCCCCTTGGCCTGGGGGGATCTGGACCTCAACGCCTCGGGCACGGTGACCGAGGTGCGGCCCGACGGCACGGTCTTGGCCTTTGGTCACGCCATGAACGCTGTGGGCGCCACGCGGCTGCCGATCGCCACGGGCTACACCCACTTTGTGGTCTCGCGCACGTCCATCAGCTTCAAGCAGTCCAGCAGCCTGAAACTGGTGGGCACGCTGATGCGTGACGAGCAGGCCGCGGTGGCGGGGCGGCCGCTGCGCGACGTGGACAGCCCGGAAGCCGCCGCCACCGCCTTTGGCTCCACGCCGGTCACGGTGCACGTCGAGCTGCCGGGCCAGCCCGCCCGCGATTACAACTACAGGGTCGTGGATGACTCGGTGATCACACCGGGCATACTCGCAGCGGTGGTGATCGAGTCGCTTAACGCGGTCCAAGATTTCCCGAACCACCACACCGTGCGGGTGTCGGGGACGATGACCTATTCGGGCGGCCGCGTGTTGCAGGTGCAAGGCGATTCGCCCAACGGCGGGCCCGGCGGCATTCTGTTCGCGCTCTTGCCCACCACCCGGGTGATGATGCAGAACCCGTTTGAGCCACTGAAACTTGAAAGCGCCGACATCTCGGTGGTGGTTGACGAGGGCATCGACTGGCTTCTGATCAAGTCCGCGACCCTGGACCGTCCCACCGCATCTCCCGGAGAGACCGTCCGCGTGGCGGTGCAGCTGGCCCCGTTCCAGCAGCCAGAGATCACTCACCACATCGAACTGTCTCTGCCTGAGGACCTTCCTGCGGGCGAGTACGACGTCATGATCACCGACGTCGACAGCTTTGTGGACCGCATGCTGGACTCCAGCCCGCATCTGATTCGGGTCAGCGACATTGACGAGTTGTACACCTCCGTCGCGACGGTGGCCGCGGCCGACGGCAACACCCTCTACGCCGCGATCGCTCGCCCCACCCCCGGCGTGGCGCTGGGCTCTCAGTCGCTGGAAGCACTGCCCGGCAGCCGGGCCGCGGTGCTTGGCGCCGCCCCGACCACCCGCGTCACGCTCCACCCCCGGTTTATCGAAGCCGCCGACAAGCTCGACCACCCGGTGATGGGCAGCCTCAAAGTGCCGTTGGTGGTCAAGCCACGCCGCTGACCCCATTGACCGCCACACCTTGTTCTGTCCTGACCTGTCCTGACCTGCCCCTGCCTTTTGCCCTGCCGCCACGGAAGCGCCCGCCCATGCCCCATCTCCCACGCCGCTGCTTGCTCTTCCCCGCTTCGTTCAACCGCCCGCTGCTTGCCGCAGGGCTGATGGCGGCGGCTTGCGTCACCCCTCACGCCCGGGCCGTGCAGCCCGAGCGTTTCGAACACACCACCGAAAGCGACTTCGCCGAAGGCACCTTTGACGGCGCGGTGGTCACCAACCTGGGCGACCTCAAGCTGGCCACCGCGGCCCAGGAAATAGGCGAGCTTCCCGAAGACGTGGACTACGTCTACGACCTGGCCAACGTCAACGGCACCTCGTATGCCGCGGTGGGCCCGCAGGGGCAGGTGCTGGCATGGGACGGCCAGGCGTGGCAACCTTTTGCCGACTTCGCCGACGCCCAAGTCTTTGCCTTGCTGCCTCATCACGGCCAGCTGCTGGCGGCGGTCAGCGGCGCATCGGCGGGCATTCATATGTTGGATGCCGACGGCCAAGCCCAGGTGGTCGCCCTTCCGGATGACGTGCGCTACGTGTGGGATCTGGTCGCCGTGGGCGAACAGGTTGCCCTGGCCACGGGCCCCGAAGGCAAGGTCTTGGCCATCGACCCCGCGGGCGTGGTCAGTGAGCTGCTCGACACCGCCCAGGCCAACGTGCTGGCCTTGGCCGCGGGCCGCGGGGCGTGGCAAGGCCATCTGTTCGCAGGCACCGACACCGACGGGCTCATCTACCGCATCGACGCACAAGGCCGCCCGTTCGTGGTCTACGACGCTGGGGAACCCGAAGTGTCGGCTTTGGTCGTTGCCGCCGACGGCACGCTTTACGCCGGCACCGCCGACGCCGAGCAAGCCACCCCCGGGCGGCTGGAAGACCCCGAAGAAGACGACAACGGCCGCCCCGACCAAGAGCCCGACCAAGACCCCGCCGGGCAAGCGGCTGTTGCCGACGCGGCACCCGCCGAGCCCGAGGCCGCAGACCAGGATCAGCCCGTGGCCGATCTTGAAAACCAACCTGATGCCGAGCCCGAAGCCGACTACGACGCGCTACGCGAAGAAGTCCGCCGCCGCATCACCGCCGCGGCGGCAGGTAAGAAAATCAAAGCCGCTTCCGCCCCCGCCCCCACCCGCCGGGCCCGGTCCAGCGATGACAAAAAAACCGAAGGCAACGCCGTGTACCGCGTGGACCCCCAGGGGTTTGTCAGCGAGGTCTTCCGCGAATCGGTCATGGTGCTGTCGCTGGCGCTCACCGACGACGAAGGCCTGCTCATCGGCACGGGCAACGAAGGCCAGCTCTACCGTCTGGATCCTGACGCGGGCGAAACCGCCTTGCAAACCGAGATTGAAGGCCAGCAGATCCTCGCGGCGGTCTCCGGCGACAACGGGGTCACGGTGGCCGCTGCCAACCCGGCAGGCGTGCACCACCTGACCGCAGAACGCGTTGAAGAAGGCACCTACACCAGCGACGTGCTCGACGCCGAGCAGATCAGTCTGTGGGGCACCGCCCGGCTGTCGGTCCGCCTGCCCTCGGGCGCGGGCCTGAGCTTTGCCACACGTTCGGGCAACGTCGCCGACCCCGAGATCGGTGGCGTAACGGGTTGGTCGGCCTGGAGCGATCCCCAAGCTCTGGCCGCGGGATCCGGCGGCGTCGCCCCGCTGCAAGCCTCTGTGGACGCGCCTCCGGCTCGCTTCCTTCAGTACCGCATCACCCTGAGCGCCGACGGCCACGCCGTGGCCCCGGCCCTGACGGGCCTCACGATCGCCTATGTCACGCCCAACCTTCGTCCGAAGCTCAACGCCCTGACCGCGGCCTACCCCAAGTTCCCCGGCGTGGACAAGCCCGCGTCGCCCACCTTGACCGCCGAGTGGGAGGCCAGCGACGCCAACGACGACCGCCTGACCTACACCCTGCAGCAGCGGCCCGCCACGGCCGACGACACCGCCGCCCCTTGGCTCACCCTCGCCGACGCGATCGACGACACCAGCTTTGAATGGGACACCCGCCTGGTGCCCGACGGCTACTACGAACTGCGGATCCGGGCCCAAGACGGCTCGGACAACCCCGGCACCATGGCCCTGAGTGCCGCCCGCCGCTCGGACCCCGTGCTGGTGGACAACACCGCCCCGGCCCTCAACGGCTTGGACATCGCCGTGTCGGGCTCCGTGGCCACCGTCAGCGGCGTGGCCGCAGACGCCCACAGCCCCATCCACTCGGTGGCCTACCGCCTGGACGACGCCCAAGACGAATCGCCGCTGCTGCCCACCGACCTGATATACGATTCGACACACGAGGCGTGGTCCATTAAACTTTCCGACCTTTCGCCCGGGACGCACCTGCTGAGTTTGCGGGTGACTGACCTCCGCGGAAACCGCAGCTTCCACGCCCGTCGATTCGACGTGCAATAAGGCGAAAGCCAAATCCTCGCCAGAACGCAACCTCCGGCCTCTAAGCCGTTTACGATTGAGACCCCGCCATGTCCACCCACTATCCCAAGCGTCGCAGCCTCATCAAACGTGCCCGTAAGTTCGGCTTCCGCGCCCGCATGCGGACCAGCAAGGGCCGCAAACTGATCAACCGCAAGCGCAGCATCGGCCGCAGCGTCAGCGTGCGCCGCTCGTTCTGATCGCTTGGGGCCGCAGGCTCCTTCCTGATCGATCCAGCGCCCAGCCCGTGGCCATGTGCCGCGGGCTGTTTTGCGCGCAGGATTGGCGGCCACGCGTGTGGCGTCGGCCAACGCGCCCCTGGGATTCAATGGGCTGCCACATAGCCACCTCACCGGCAACAAAAAAAGTGCGATGCCTACACGCACGGCGACCGCTGTGTTTCAGCGGGCCAAAGCCTGCAGCACGTGCTGCTTGACCGCCGTGACCGGCACAGGATCGGGCCCGGCCTGGGCCCCGATCAGCAGCGGGCCGTGCGGGGCGGGCAGGTCGGTGCGGCCGTGGGTGCCGCGGACCAGGTCGGTGTCCAGCGGGATCACATCCATGAGCTGGCGGAAGCCGAGTTTTTTCCGCGCAAGTTTGAAGCCGATGGCGGCCTTGCCCGCGTCGGCAAAAAGCTCACGCGGGTCGTAGCCGGGCTTGCGGTGGATGTCCACGGTGCGGGCGTAGTCGGGGGCCTGGGCGTCGTCGGTCCAGAAGTCGTAGGTAAACCAGCGGCCGTGCTGGGCCACGAGTGTGAAGTCGCCGGCGCGCGGGTGATCGATGCGCAGCGACTGGTCCACGCCGTCCAAAGCGCGGCATGACGCGGCGATCTCGGCGGCCTGGCCCGCTGGGATACCCGGGGCCAGATACACGTGCGCGGCCTGGTGATCGGCGACGGCGAAGGCGGTGCTGGCACCCGGGTCCAGGGTGTCCAGGCCGTCTTCTTGGCGGATCGCCAGGTGACCCAGCGCCCGCAGGTGGCGGTTGATGAAGACCGCCGCGTCTTGCGGCTTGGTGGCTTGAATGCCGTATTCGCTGAGGATCATCACCCGCGTGCCCGCGGCGTGGAAGTGCTCGATCATCTCGCCCACCACCGTGTCCAGTTCAAGCACCTGCTGTTTGATGTCGGGGTGGTCGGGCCCGAGCTTCTGCAGGCCGTAGTCCAGGTGGGGCAGGTAGGCCAGCGTGAGGGTGGGCGCAAAGTGGTCGTGGCTGTGCAGGGTGGCGTCGGCGATCCAGCGGGTGGATGCCAGGCCGGCCATGGGGCCCCAAAAGTTGAACAGGGGAAAGGGCCCCAGCTCGTTTTGCAAGATGTCGCGCCAGCGGGCATCGTTGCAATAAATGTCCGGAAGCTTGCGGCCGTCGGCTTTGTAGACCGGGCGGGCCTGCACTTCGAGATCGCCGCGGCTGTAGGCGTTGTGCCACCAAAACAAGTTGGCGCAGGTGAACGACGCATCGCGCTGCTTGGCGGCCTCCCATATTTTTTCACCCCCGACCAGGCGGTCGCTGCGCTGCCAAAAGCGCACCTCGGCCTGGTCGCGGTGGTACCAGCCGTTGGCCACCACCCCGTGGGCATGGGGCGCCAGCCCGGTGGTCATGCTGGCCTGCACCGTGCAGGTCACCGCGGGAAACACGGGCGTCAGCGGGGTGACATCGCCGTGGGAAAACGCCGACATCTGCGGCGCGTGCCGAAGCAAGTCCGGGGTGAGGCCAACGACGTTGAGCAAAGCGAGGGGCATGGCGGCGCTTGGGGTGGAGGGGCCTTTTTTAACAAAGCAGCGATGCGCTTTACCACAGACGCCGTCGCGGAACACGGGCGACGGATAAACAATACGGTTCGATTCGCCGCATTGATCATTCTCAAGAACACAGAGGGCACAGAGAAAGACAAGAGCGTTGGATCCAAGCTTACTGCCTTCCTCTGTGTTCTCTGTGCCCTCTGTGGTGGAGCGAAGCGAGTGCCTTGGTGAATTCTACTAGCTGCCGCGGACAAACCGCTGGCCCAGCAGCGTGAGGGCGCCGCAGCACGCACAAAACACCGCGGCCCCCACGTGCCCGGCCCAGAGGCACAGCCCCGCGTCGACCAAGGGCATGGCGACGATCAGCGCGATGATCAGCGGCACGCGGCCCAGGGCGACTTCTCGGCGGGCCAGCACGGCGATGATCAAGGTGTAGCCCAAAAGTATGGCGGGGGGGATCAGCCGGGGGCCCAGGTTCACCACGCCCGGCGACCACACCGCCATGACCGCGGCGAAGACCAGCAGGCCCCGGCAGGCGGCCATGAGCAAGACCGCGCCGCCCCAGCGGGCATGCAACACGTTGTAGAGCACCACGCAGGCGACCAGTCCGCCGATGAGCGGCAGCACCCAGGGGCTGCTGAACACCGACGTGGCCGCGAGCCCCGCGATGAGCATGACCGCCGCGGCGGCGGTGGCGCGGTGGGGGCACACAGCCCCGCGGGGGATCGGCCGCTCGGGGCGTTCGTGCGCGTCGCGGTGCCGATCCCACACGTCGTTGAGGACCATGCCCGCGGTGTAGATCAGCGTGCCGGCGACCAACAGCATGAAGCCCTGGTTCAGCAGCGCGCTCAGCGGCGGCAGGGTCACCGCGGCGGGGTCGATGCCCAGTTCCGGGATGTGCCGCGCGGTGCCCCACGCCAGGGCCATCACCACGTTGGACCAGACCGTGGGCAGATTGCTCACCCGCGCGAGTTGCAGCCAGGCTTTGACGTGTGACACAACGCTCAAGCGCGGGCCCCTTGGCAGACCCAATCCAGTTCGGCGGCGATGCCCGAAGACAGCGCGTCGTCGGATCCGCTGCCGTCGGGCAGCACGCCCCAAGCGTAGGTCTCGACCTCGAAGTGGTGGACTTCGTCGTGGGGCGAAAGGGCCTTGAGCAGGGCGGGTACGTCGGCGCGTGTGGTGCTCAGCGTGCCCATGCGTTCGCGGTGTAGGGGCACGTGGAAGTGAACCCGCCACTCGCCGGTGGGCGTGG
>JALZVY010000274.1 GCA_023300125.1 Phycisphaera sp. | reverse complement strand
TGCCCGGGCGGGCGTGGTGATGGACCTGGACCCCACCGAGTTCAACACCATGCTGGGCCGCATCGACGACCGCAACTTCGAAGCCATCACCCTGGGCTGGAGTTCGGGCGTGGAATCGGATCCCAAGCAGATTTTTCACTCGGACATGATCGCCGGCGGGGGCAACAACTACGTCTCGTACCGAAACACAGAACTGGACACGCTGATCGACGCGGCCCGGCTCACCGTCGATTTCGACGAGCGGACTGTGCTGTGGCATCGGGCCCATCGCATCCTGCAAGACGATCAGCCCTATACCTTTTTGTTCAACAGCAAATCGGTGGTGTTTTTAGACAAGCGTTTTCGCAACGTGAAGCTCACCAAGGTGGGGCTTAACGACCTCGTCGAGTACTTCGTGCCCCGCGGCGAACAGCGCTGGACCTCTGAATGAATCGTGCCCGATGACCGCGCTGCCACGCCGCCCGCGTTTTGCCCCCGCCCACCATGCTTAGTTACATCGTCCGCCGCCTGCTACTCCTGATTCCCACGCTGCTCGGCGTGCTGGCGGTGGTGTTTTTTGTCATGGCCTTTTCGCCCGGCGGCTTCGGCGGCACCGCGCTGACACAAGACGGCGCACAGTCGCAGGGCGAAGACGCCAAGCGGGCCCGCAAAGCACTCGAGCGCCGTTACGGCTTGGATCTGCCCAAGGCCGCTCAGTTTGGGCGGTGGATCAACCAGGTGTCGCCTGTGGGCTTCCGCATGTCCGGCGATCTGACCTTCACCGACGATCAGCACGCCGTTGTCGAGGCGGCGTTGTCAGACCTTGAGTTCAACACACGCCCCGCCCGGCTGCAGCAAGCCGTCGCCGCCGCCCGCACCCTCGCGGGCTATGCGGGGATGAACGCCGCGGACGCGGGTGCCCGGCTGCGTAAAGCGCTGTCGGCGCCCGCCCAAGGGGTTAGCGTGCTGGACGCGCTCGACAGCGCGCTGACTGGCGATGAATTGGCTCAGCTGAAAACGGAGCTCACGGCTTTGGAGGCGCTGCCCACCCGCGGGGCCGAGCGAGCCCAGTTGGAGCTGCTGCGTGTGGTGTCGTTCGAGGCCTCGGGCCGCTCGCGCATTCGCTTTGATCGTCCCGCGTTCAAGGCCCCGGACCTGGGCCAGACCCTGCGGGGCCGCAGCGTGGGCGCCTTGTTGGCCGAGCGTATCCCCGTGACCTTATTGCTGAACTTGCTCAGTCTGCCGCTGATCTACGCGGTGGCGATCGTCAGCGGCATCTACGCTGCCCGGTACAAGGGCGGGGTGTTTGACATCAGCAGCGGGGCGACGTTCCTGGGTCTGTGGTCGGTGCCGGTCATTTGGGCCGGGGTGGTGCTGATCACCTATTTCGCAAACGAGCAGTATTTCCGCTGGTTCCCCGCCGCGGGTCTGCACGACGTGCAGGCGTCGTCGATGGCTTTTTTCCCTTCCTGGGGAGAGGCAAACGGCAGCGGCTTTGAACGCGGCTGGCTGTTGGACGCCTTGTGGCACCTGGTGCTGCCGGTGCTCTGCATGACCTACGGCGGGTTCGCGGTCATGAGCAAAGTGATGCGCGGGGCGATGCTCGAAAACCTTTCGGCCGATTTTGTCCGCACCGCCCGTGCCAAGGGCGTGAGTGAACGGCGGGTGCTATGGCAGCACGCCTTTCGCAACAGCGTGTTGCCATTGATCACCATGGTGTCGTCGATCCTGCCGGCCCTTTTTGTCGGGGCTTTCGTGGTCGAAACCATTTTCTCGATCAACGGCATGGGCAAGCTGGGGGTCGATGCGGCTTTTCAAAAGGACCGTGAACTGGTCATGGCCACCACTTTGATGGGCGGCGTGTTGGGGCTGGCCAGCGAACTGATCCGCGACGTGTGCTACGCCATCGCCGACCCGAGGGTGAGCTATGACTAAGGCCGCGCCACCCACCGAATCCTCTGCGGCGCCGCGCAGCCTGATCGGCGCTGCCGCCCTGCGGCTTTTGGGCGGCTGGGGCGCCCGCGCCGGCTTGTCGTGGATCGGCTTTTTGGTGCTCACCGCGGTCTTCGCGCCGGTGGTGGCCAGCAGCCACCCTTGGGTGTGGAAGGTCGGCGGCCAGGTCAGCAGCCCGTGGCTGCGTCACCTCACCGTCACCGACGCGGTGCTGCTGCTGAGCTTCGGCGTGGCGGTGACGTTGCTGTGCTTCCGCCGTGTCGCCGCGGGCCGGCGCATCGCGGCGTGGGCCGTGCTCACGGGCTGCCTGACCGCCGCGGCCGCTGCGGGTTCGGCCGTGGATCTGTGGCGCGAACGAGCGGCCGGTGGCGTGCCGATGGTATTTCTGATGGTGGCGGTGTTACTTGCCGCGGTCATCGGGTTTATGGCTTTGATCGCGGTGTCGTCCGCCGCTTCTTGGCGGGGCAAAGCGGTGGTGGGGTTTGCGGGTCTGCTGCTCGCCGGCGGGCTGGCCGCCGCCCCGATCGATCCGCCGGTAAGCGTGGTCTATTCGTCGTACCGAGAGGCCACGGCCGCGGGCGCGGTCGACTGGCAGGTGCTCGCTCCTTTGGCCTATTCGCCTGGCGATTACCAGCGTGATGCCATGTCGGCCACTGGGATCGACGCCCGGTTGAAAAAGCCCAGCCTTGCCCATCCGCTGGGCACCGACGAGAGCGGCGCCGACGTGCTGTCGCGCATGATCCACGCCACCCGGATCGCCCTGGCCATCGGCCTGATCGCCACGGGCATCGCCGTGGTCATCGGCATCGTGGTCGGCGGGCTGATGGGCTACTTCGCCGGCGTGGTGGATCTGCTGGGCATGCGGCTGGTCGAGGTGTTCTCCGCGATACCTGTCATCTTTCTGCTCATCATGATCGTCGCTTTTTACGGGCGCAACCTCTATCTCATGATGGTGATCCTGGGCGCCACCGGCTGGGTCGGCTACGCCACGTTCATCCGTGCGGAGTTTCTGAAGCTGCGAAAGATGGACTATGTGCAGGCGGCCCACGCCTGCGGCGTCCCGCTGTGGTCGATTCTTTTTCGACACATGCTGCCCAACGGCGTCACCCCGGTGCTGGTGCTCGCGAGCTTTGGCATCGCCTCGGCGATCTTGACCGAATCGACTCTCAGCTTCTTGGGGCTGGGGCTGGTTGAAGAGCCCAGCTGGGGGCAGCTGCTTAACCAGGCCCGGCGTGCCGGTGGTCAGTGGGGCCTGACTTTGTTCCCCGGGCTGGCGATCTTCCTCACCGTGTTTGCCTACAACCTTGTGGGTGAAGCCATGCGCGACGCGCTGGATCCAAAGGCGGCGGGGAAATGAAAAAGCGATTTTTGAACCGCAAAGACGCAGAGGACGCAGAGAAGAACCTTTGGCTGGCGTCGATTGCTTCTGGTTTTTCCTGCGCTCTGTGCGTCTCTGCGGTCCGATTTTTCCCGTGAAACCGTCAACCATGGCCGAACCTCTTATCTCCATCGAGAACCTCGCCGTCAGCTTCCCCGCCCGGGGCAAGGCGGGCGAACGCAACCAAGCCGTGCGCGACGTGAATCTGGCGGTTTATCCTGGGCAGACCTTGGCGGTCGTGGGCGAATCGGGGTCGGGCAAATCGGTCTCGGCGATGAGCATTCTGCAGCTGATCCCTACGCCACCGGGTCGCTACGACCAGGGTCGCATCCTCTGGCGCGGCGGCAGCGGCACGGCCGACGCGGCGGGGCAGCACGCCCAGGGTGTGCAAAACGACGCGGTCGATTTGCTGACTCTCAACGACAAGGCGATGCGGACGATCCGCGGCAACCAGATCGCCATGATCTTTCAAGAGCCCATGACCTCGCTCAACCCGGTCTACACACTGGGCGAGCAGATCATGGAGGCCGTCTTGCTGCACCGGAAGGTCAGCCGCAGCGCAGCCCGCGACATCGCCGCTTCGGCGCTGCGCGACGTGGGCATCGCCGCGCCCGAGCAGCGGCTCAAGGAATACCCCCACCAGCTCTCGGGCGGCATGCGCCAGCGGATCATGATCGCCATGGCCCTGGCCTGTCAGCCCCGGCTATTGCTCGCCGACGAGCCCACCACCGCGCTGGACGTCACGATTCAGGCCCAGATTCTTGAGCTGCTGCGGACCCTGCAGCGCGAAAAAGACATGGGCATTTTGTTGATCACCCACGATCTGGGCGTCGTGGCCGAAAACGCGGACGTGGTCGCGGTCATGTTCGCGGGCCGCGTGGTCGAATTCGCCAACGTGCGCGAGCTTTTTAACCGCCCACGGCACCCCTATACCCGCGGGCTACTGCGTTCGATGCCGGTGCTGGGCCGCCGGGCCCAGCGTCTGGACACCGTGATGGACGGCGCCACCATCCCCGACGACTTCCCCGAGAAGTTCGTCGTCAAGCCCCACGACCCCGATCCCAGCCCCGCCACCCCCTACGGCGGGGAGGACGCACGCCTGCACGAAATCGAGCCCGGGCACTGGGTGCTGTGCACCCCGAAAAACCCTCAAGATCACAGTGCCCCGGCGTTTCCCCGGCTGGACTACCGCCGGGCCCAGGCGTAGACCGCGGAAACGCACAAGCGGCCATCTCCCGGGCATTTCGCAGGGATTGCCCATTTAGACTTGCCCGGAGGCGTGGTCATTGCCATGATCTGGGTCTTCATTTCCTTTTCTCACCCCATCAAGGTCCCGCTGTGATCGAACTCAAGAAAAACTGCAAGCACGCCCTCGTGATCCCCACCAGCATGGGCATTCGGCTGACCCCTGAGAACGGCCAGCCCTTCCACTGCTCGACGACGTTCAAGATGCTGGCGACCAGCGCCGAGTCGAATGTGGGGTCGGTGTCGAGCTATCTGGGCCTGCCCGTGCACATCCTCACGGCTTTTGTCAAAGGCAGCCCGGTGTCGCACTTCATCAAAGACAACCTCGGCAGCCGCCGGATGACCTTTGAGGGCCCTGAATTTGAGCAGGACAACCCTTGGGGCTACCGCCATCAGATCAACATGGCCGACAGCGGGGCGGGATCGCGCGGCCCACGTGTGCAAAACGACCGCGCCGGGGAGGTGGGCCGGGAGCTGAGCGCGAGTGATTTTGACCTTGACCGGATCTTTGGCGACGAAGGGGCGCAGCTGGTGCACCTCTCTGGGCTGATTGCCGCGCTCTCGCCCAAAACCAGCCAGCTGTGCTTGGATATCGCTCGCAAAGCCAAGGCCCACGGCACGAAGATCGCCTTTGACCTCAATCACCGCGCCACGTTCTGGAAAGGCCGTGAGCAGGAGCTTCGCGAGACCTTCCGTGAGATCGCGTCGCTGACGGATGTGCTCATCGGCAACGAAGAGGACTTCCAGCTTTGCCTGGGGGTCGAAGGCCCCGACGCGGGTGGCAAGGGCATTGCAGAGAAGATTGACGGATTCAAGGCCATGATCGGGCGTGTGGAAGACGAGTTCCCCAACGCGTCGGTTTACGCCACGACGCTGCGGGAAGTCCAGAGCGCGAACCTGCACCACTGGGGCGGAATCGTCAATTGCGACGGCAACTGGGAAGTCATCATGCCGCGCGAGATCGGTGTGGTCGACCGCATTGGTGGCGGCGACGGCTTTGTGGGGGGCCTGCTTTACGGCATCCTGAAGGGTTGGCCGCTGGACAAGTGCACCCAGTTTGGCTGGGCAAGCGGGGCGTTGGCTGCGACGCTACTGACCGACTATGGCCAGCCTGCCGACGAAGACCAGGTCTGGTCGATCTGGGAAGGCAACGCGCGGGTGAAGCGGTAACCGCAGCAGCGGCGTTCGCAGGCCTGTGGCGGGCACGCGTCGTGTTTTGAGGCCCCACATAGGGCCTGACGGCGGTGATGGCGTGACGCGTCGATGAAAGGGGACGCCGGGCTTTGCCCGATGAATCCTCAGCGAAAACGGCTTTGGTGGCTCTGCCGCCAAAGCCGTTTTTGCGTACATGCCTGCGTGAGGCCGTACAGGCGGTGAATTGGCGGTGGGCTTCGCTGCGAAGCGCGTGGGGTCGGATTCCACCCCTGCATCGCGGCATGTGCTTGAAGGATTGGGAGGGGGGCACGCTTTGGCGGTTGGCGGTGGGGGCTTGGTTCACGTGGTGAGACGAGAGCGGCTTGGGGTCCGGGGCTCAAAGAAGAAGCTGATGCGGGGTGGGATTGCGTCTCGCTTTGCTTCACGGATCCTGCGCAAACGCACGGCTTTGGGGGGCTTCGTCGTCAGGTACGCGTTTGCTTACCCGCCTCCACGTTGCCCGTCGGGCGTCGAATCCCGACTTCACTGCATGCACTTGAAGTAACAGGGGGTCTGGTTTTGGGAGACGCCTTGACGGCTAGCGGTGGGGGTGGGCCTTCGTTCACAGGGTGAGACGGGAGAGACCCTGGTCTCGTAGATGAAACCCCTCCGGGGTGGGATGCGCTGCGGCTGCGCCTCCGCGGCGCCCTGCGGTCGTCGAACCCACGGTGCGCTTCGCTGCGCGACGCCCGTGGGTTCAAATCCCACCCCCTCACGGGAATGGCGTTGAGTCCACAAAGGACTGAGAGACAAGGGCAAGGGCCCGGAGTTCTCTAGCGGTGGGGGTGGGCCTTCGTTCGCAGGGTGAGACGACTGAGGCCTTGGTCTCGTAGATGAAACTGCTCCGGGGTGGGATTCGCTACGGCTGCGCCTCCGCGGCGCCCCTTTGGGGCGTCGAACCCACGGTGCGCTTCGCTGCGCGAAGCCCGTGGGTTCAAATCCCACCCCCACTTCTTTGCATGTGCTCTGAGTGCCAGGCAGTTCTAGGTTGTTCAAGACGCCTTTACGGCTAGCGGTGGGGGTGGGATTCGAACCCACGGTGACCCGAAAGCCACGCCGGTTTTCAAAACCGGTCCATTCGACCACTCTGGCACCCCACCGGGGGCCCAGACGCGTATGGCCCTAAGGGCCCGGAAACCGCGTCCGTGGGCCCGATATCTTACAGACCGTGAAAAGATGTGGAAGCTCGGGTCATCGGCTTGACAAGGAGCTTGGAGATGGGCATAATGCCCGGCCGCCCAGCGAGCAGCCAACCGGCTGAATCTTCTGGACGGGCCGGAACCGCAAACGCGGGACCGTAATCATCAAGGACCAACGGCCGAAAGGCCGCCTTGACAGAGACACTTAAAACGCTACAATGTCCGCCCGATTCGCTTCGAACGGCAGGTCCCCAGTACTTCAATGTGCAGCGGAAATGCCGCCCCAAGCGAACCTTGAGGAAATCGCAACGACTAAACCCGTTGCGTTGAAACGTGTTTTTTGAAAAGTGGATAAGTCAGGTGTTGCATACGTCCGCGTTCTCCTACCCATGGAGGCGTGGCAACGAATTGTAACACCGAGTTCAATCGAAAGTGCTTGCTCACTCTCGCAGCCTTCGGGTTGTGGAAGTGAGCAGTGAGGTGCTTGCCCGTGTACCCCTGCCGCAAACAGGGGGGAGCTCATCGCCTTGCCGGCGGTGTGTTATCCAGCGGGTTGCCGTTAATAATCGTAACGGCAGAGAATTCCGACCGTGACCGTTTCGGGTGATGCAAGGCTTGTCCTTGTATCGCAGCGTTCGGCATCAGGTCGGGGTGATTAAGCTACTAAGAGTATGTGGCGGATGTCTTGGCATTAAGAGGCGATGAAAGACGTTGTAGCCTGCGATATGCCTCGGGGAGCTGGCAAACAAGCTTTGATCCGAGGATTTCTGAATGGGGAAACCCGGCAGCATCTGCTGTCACCTATACCCGAATGCATACGGTATAGGAGCGAACCTGGCGAAGTGAAACATCTAAGTAACCAGAGGAAAAGGAATCAACCGAGATTCCGTAAGTAGCGGCGAGCGAAAGCGGATCATTCTACGTAACGTCACGAACAGTCTGGAAAGGCTGACTATAAAAGGTGATAGTCCTGTAGTGGCGTGTGTAGAAGTGCCCTAGAGTAGCGTGGAGCCCGTGAAACTCCGCGTGAATATGGGGGGACCACCCTCCAAGGCGAAATACTCCTTAATGACCGATAGTTGACCAGTAAGGTGACTGAACGATGAAAAGTTCCCCGAAAGGGAAGTGAAATAGTATCTGAAACCACATACTTACAAGCGGTCGGAGCCGTTCTTCGGAACGGTGACGGCGTGCCTTTTGCATAATGAGCCGGCGAGTTGTTCTCTGTGGCAAGCTTAAGTCGTACCCCGACGTAGGCGAAGTGAAAGCGAGGGTTAAATGCCCGTCAAGTCGCAGGGAGCAGACGCGAAACCAGGTGATCTACCCATGGCCAGGTTGAAGGGACAGTAACATGTCCTGGAGGACCGAACCCGTATTCGTTGAAAAGAATTGGGATGAGCTGTGGGGAGGAGTCAAAGTCTAATCATACCTGGATATATCTCGTTCTCCTCGAAATAGTTTTTGGGCTAGCCTCGCGTTACAGCGTTTAGGGGTAGAGCTACTGATTGGGAATGGGGGGCTACCCGCCTACCCATCCCAACCAAACTCCGAATACTAAACGCCTTTGTCGCGGGAGTCAGTCTGTGGGGGATAATCTTCATAGACGAGAGGGAAACAACCCAGACCGCCAGCTAAGGTCCCTAATTAAATCTTAGTTCTTAAGGAAGTTATGATCCTGTGACAGCCAGGATGTTGGCTTAGAAGCAGCCACCATTTAAAGAGTGCGTAATAGCTCACTGGTCGAGGATTTTAGCGCCGATAATGATCGGGAATAAGGTTTAAACCGAAGCTGCGGACTACGTAAGTAGTGGTAGAGGAGCGTTCCTATCAGCGTTGAAGCAGAACGGGCAACGTTCTGTGGAGCGGTAGGAAGTGATTATGCCGGCTTGAGTAACGATAAAACAGGTGAAAATCCTGTTCGCCGAAAGAGTAAGGTTTCCTGGGGAAGGTAATTCCGCCCAGGGTTAGTCGGCCCCTAAGGCGAGGCTGAAAAGCGTAGTCGATGGGAATCAGGTTAATATTCCTGAACCGCGGTGAAGTGACGAACTCTGAATGGCATGCGGATGACTAGTCGTGTCCGTTGACGCAAGTCCAAGGGCGTTTTGATCCCGATGATGTCTGAAAGAGTTTCGAGAAATAGCTCACCAATAATGCGACCGTACTAAAACTGACACAGGTACTCGTGGTGAATAACCTCAGGCGCTCGAGAGAACGGTAGTTAAGGAATTAGGCAAATTTACCTCGTAACTTCGGGATAAGAGGGCCCTCACTCTTCGGAGAAGGGCGCAGAGAAAAGGTGCTAGCAACTGTTTATCAAAAACACAGGACTGTGCTAACTCGCAAGAGGATGTATACAGTCTGACGCCTGCTCGATGCCGGAATGTCACGGAAGGAGGTTAGCTTCGGCGAAGCTTCCGACCCAAGCACCGGTCAATGGCGGCCGTAACTATGACGGTCCTAAGGTAGCGAAATTCCTTGTCGGGTAAGTTCCGACGCGCATGAATGGCGTAATGACTGGCACACTGTCTCAACTACCGACTCGGTGAAATAGAAGACGCGGTGAAGATACCGTGTACCCGCAGCAAGACGGAAAGACCCCGTGGACCTTCACTGTAGGCTGATATTGGCCACCACTTCAAACTGCGTAGGATAGGTGGGAGGCTTTGAAACCGATCTTTCGGGATTGGTGGAGCCATCCTTGAAATACCACCCTGTTTGTTGTGTTGACCTAACCTCGATCCATGAATCTGGACGAGGGACCATGTTAGCTGGGCAGTTTGACTGGGGCGGTCTCCTCCTAAAGAGTAACGGAGGAGCGCAAAGGTTGGCTCAGCGTGGTTGGAAACCACGTTTCGAGTGTAAGAGCACAAGCCAGCTTTACTGCGAGACATACACGTCAAGCAGTCACGAAAGTGGGCTCTAGTGATCCGGTGATCCCGTGTGGAAGGGTCATCGCTCAACGGATAAAAGGTACCCCGGGGATAACAGGCTGATCGCTCCCGAGCGTCCATAGCGGCGGAGCGGTTTGGCACCTCGATGTCGGCTCGTCACATCCTGGGGCTGAAGGCGGTCCCAAGGGTTGGGCTGTTCGCCCATTAAAGTGGCACGCGAGCTGGGTTCAGACCGGCGTGAGCCAGGTCGGTCCCTATCTGCTGTGGGCGTAGCAAACTTGAGAGGATTCTTCTTTAGTACGAGAGGATTAGGAAGGACGGACCCCTGGTGCGCCAATTGGACTGCTAAGTCCACCGTTGGGTAGCTAAGTTCGGCAGGGATAACCACTGAAAGCATCTAAGTGGGAAGCCCCCCTCGAGATAAGGTTTGCACGCACATTTGTGTGAGAGACCCCCGGAAGACTACCGGGTTGATAGGCAGCAAGTGTAAGGGCCGAAATGCCTTCAGCTGAGCTGTACTAACGGTCGATCGCTTAGTCACCTCGACCCGCGGCCGTGCGTTCTCCGTAAGGAGCAACAGCATGTCGCGGATCGGACTCAAGCACCTCGCCTGGTGATTGAATCTTGCAAAAGTTTCAGTCGTAACCAGTGCACAGATCGGTTTCTTTCCCCCGCAGGGAGGAAATCGTAGGAACGACGTGTTACAGTTCCATTCAACACCTGACCATCCACCGGCAACCTGGTGATCTTCGGATCACCGGTTGTCCGAGGTGGTTCCCGCTTTACGGCGGGAGCAACCTTTGCTTGAGTGTCCGAATTCCCCGCCACCTTCGGACGCTCGCAGGCGAGCATTCGGGAAACTGAATGTCAGCCTTTGTCGGTGAATATAGTGCTGGGGTCACACCCGTTCCCATCCCGAACACGGCCGTTAAGCCCAGCACGCCGATGATACTGCCACCGCGGGAAAGTAGGTCATCGCCGACTATTTCGGGTCCGTCTGCCTAAAGCAGGCGGTCCCGTTTAAGAGAAACCCGGAGCAAACGCTCCGGGTTTTTTTTTGCGCGTCAAGGAGGACCTGCGAAGGCCTGAAAAAAACCCTTGTTTTTTTTGGAATGCGGCGCGTGTTCAGACGGTGTAGCGGTTATGATGCTTTGCGTTGGGATGTTGAAGCGGTCGGCGCTTCCCCAACTTGGACCGACCAGGTTGGGAGAGACGACCGCACTCGTGCTCCCGCCTACTGCCAGGATCTGTTACGCGACGGCAACAACCGTTTTCTCGCCTTGACTGTGGACTCTCCCACACGCTTGTATGAACCTCGTACGGGCCTTTTTCGGGTTCGGTACCGAAGCGAGACACCCCCAACAATTCACGGGTTCACGCCCCAGCCCTTCACGACGTATGTGACGTGGTTAACGTGTGTCCCTTGCTAGTTTTCCTGCCGAGGCCAAAGTGGCCAGAGCATTTTTTGATTCGAGACGTCCGTGATGCCAAGCTACGCCGAAGCCTCCGTCCGCCTCTCTGTCCCCAAGGAGCTTCGCTATGAAGATCTACGTCGGTAACCTCAACTTTAAGACCACCCAAGAAAGCCTCGAAGGCCTGTTCTCCAACTACGGCGAGGTCCAGGAAGTCGCTCTCATCAGCGACCGCGAAACCGGCCGCCCCCGTGGCTTCGCGTTCGTCACCATGGACGACGAAGGCGCCAAGAAGGCCATCGAAGCCCTCAACGGCCAAGACTTCGAAGGTCGTGTGCTGAACATCAACGAAGCCAAGCCCCGCGAGCCTCGCTCGGGTGGTGGTGGTGGCGGCGGCTACGGCGGCGGCCGTGGCGGCGGCGGTGGTGGTGGTGGCTACGGCGGCGGTGGCGGTGGCGGCGGTGGTCGTCGCGACAGCTGGTAAGTCCTCGGCCACGCCGGCTTTGTGCCGGTGCGAACCGATATGAACCACGGCCCATCTGGGCCGTGGTTTTTTTGTGAGCGGCGCTGGGGGCGGGGCGGGCCGGGCCGGGTGTGGGTGGGAACCCGCGGCTTTGTTTAACGCTAGACCGCGGGGCGTTGGCCCCGGGCCCGTGCGGTGGCGCGGTGGGCCATCAAGGCCAGGACGATGACCACGCACGCGGCCGCGGCGTAGCGCCACTGGACAAAAGCCGCGAGCCCGAGGCAGCCCACCAGCCCCAGCCAAGACACCCCGCGGGGAACAAAGCGCTGGGATGCCGCGATCTGTAGCGCAGCCGCGTTGGTGAGTCCGTAGTACAGAAGGACGGTGACGGCAGATAAGGACCAGGCCCCGCGGATCGAGCCCCAGGCGACCAAGCCGGCGACGATCAAGGCGCAGAGCATCACCGCCGCGGCCGGCGAGCTGCCTTGGGCGTCGATCGCGGCGAAGCGCCGCGGCAGGTGACCACGGCGGCCCATGGCCAGCACCACCCGCGAAAGCCCCAGCAGCAGGTTGAGCACGACCCCAAATAGAGCGGCGACGGCGGCCACCGCGAGGCCGTGGCTGACCCACCCAGGCAGACCCGCGGCGGCGGCGACGGCTTGCAAGGGGCCATGCCCGGTTTGGCTCAAGGCCGCGAAGTTTTGGCCGCCGACGGCGTGGACGGCGGTGACGGCCACGGCGGCGTAGACGGCCATGCACAAGCCGACGGTGAGCACGACCGCCCGCGGCAAGGTACGACGCGGGGCGTGCACCTCTTCGCCCAGGGTGGCGATGCGGCCGTAACCGGTGAACGCCACGAAGAGTAGCGCGGCCGCTTCGAGGCCTTGCCTGGCGGTCGGGGGCGCCGGCGGCGCCAGACCGTAGGTGGGTTGCGGGGCCACTGTGCCCAGGGTGAGCCACGCGAGCACCCAGGCCATCAGCCCGGTGAGGGTGATGGCCACCAGCGCGGCGTTGACGCGGTTGGAGCGGCGTACGCCTTCGAGGGTCACCACCAGGGCCATGATGACAATGGCCAGTGCGCCGGGCATCACCAGTTGGGGGGTGTCGAAGGTTTCGACCACGTATCCCGACAGCCCCAGCGCGGCGGTGGCGGCGGAGGCGGATTTGGCCACAAGAAACAAGGTGCCCGCGGCGGCGCCCGCGGCGGGCCATCCCACTTGGTGGGCGTATTCGTAGGTGCCTCCCGAGACTGGATATACGCCTGCGAGTTGGGCTGCGGAGAGACCGTTGCACAGGGCCAAGCATCCTGCGATCCCCACGGCTCCCAGCACGCCGAGTGCTCCGTGGCCGGGGCTGGCCAGCCCGGCGGCCAACCCCAGGGCGACAAAGACGCCGCTTCCCAGCATCGATCCCAGCCCCAAGAGCACGGCGCCGCGCAGGCCGACGCTGCGCCCCAGGGTGGGGGGCGGTGTGGCAGGCGATGAGACAGGTGGTGAGGGGCGATGGTGTGCAGGCACGTGCATCGGGGGTGTGGTGCGGCGTTAGCGCTGTGCGGGGCGATCCACCCCGACGCCACGCCGCTCAAGCAGGGTGCCTTCGGCCAGGTACAGATCGATCAGAGCGATGCGGTAGCGCACTTGGGTTTGGGCCAGGACGATCTCGGCTTCGAGCTGGTCCCGCTGGGCCAGAGCCACTTGCAGTGCGGTGCCGCTGCCCGCGGCCTGCCGGGCGTTTTCGGCCTCGGTCACGCGGGCGCGGGCTTGGCGGGTGACTTCGGCGGCGTCGAGTTGCAGGCGTAAACGCTTGACCTCGTTGGCGGCCAGCCGCACGTCAAGCCGCACGGCCCTGGCCAGGTTTTGCACCGCGAGGGCCGACTGGCGGCGGGTGGCGTGGGCGGCGCGGTCGCTGGCCTGGGGCCCACGCTGGGTCAGCGAGCGGGACAACCGCAGCCCGCCCGAGACGTCGTAGGTTTCGCCGTCTAGGTCGTTGATGCTGCTGCCGAAGGTGTCGCCGAAACCGGTTTTACGCAGCGTGACAAAGAGATCGAGCTGGGGCAGCAGGCCGTCGCGGGTGAGCTGGGTTTCCAGGCGGTCTTGGGCCAGTCGGGTGCGGGCTTCGTTGAGGTCGGGGCGCAGTTGCTGGGCCAGGGCGATGCGATCGGCAAGGTCGGTGAGCGCGGGGGCCTTGGTGGGAGCAGTGGTGACGGCTTGGATCCGGGGCAGCGTGTCCGGGGCGTCTGCGGCGGTGTCGGGTGGCAGGATCAGGCTGAGCAAGCGCAGGCGGCTGGCGTGGCGCTGGGCCCGCGCGTCGATCAGCCCTTGCTCTCGCAAGGCGGCTTCGGCGATCGTGGGGGCCGCTTCAGAGTTTGCGAGCATGCCCGCGTCGATCTGTTGTTGGGCCACGTCGCGTTGGCGGCGCGAGACCTCAAGCCCGCGTTCGAAGATGGCCACCGAGCGGTCGGCGAGCACGAAACGCCAGTAGGCGGTTTCGGTTTCGGCCAACACCGCTTGGGCAAAACCGCGTAGCTCGTAGACCGAGGCCACCACGTCTAGCCTTGACTGTCGCAGACGCACCAGGTTGGCTTCGCGGTTGGCCCCGCGGAGCAGGGCTTGGGTGAGGGTGAGGCTGACGTCGGCGGATTGTTGTTCGGGCGCGCGGTCCGAGGCCCGGCGGCTTTGGGTGACCGCCAATTCGACGTCGGTTCCGGTGGGCAAGGACTGGCGTACGCCCAGCTCCGCGTCGGTGTCGCGGCCGGTGACCCCGAACTGCTGCTGGGTGGCGCGGTCGACGCTGCTGGTGACTTCTTGGCCCAGACGCAGCAGGCCGAAGCCTTCAGGATCAAAGGTGCCCGCTTCGATGTCGGCGAAGGCCCCAGCAATGACCGGGCCCAGGCGCTGGGCGGCCAGATCGGGGTGATTGGACAGGGCCATCACCGCGGCGTCTTCCAGCGACAAGGCCAGGCTTCCGTCGGGCGTGGTGGGCGCGGTGTAGGGGGTGATTTCCGGAGGCAGATCGCCCGCCAAAGCGCGGTCGAGTTCGGTGTCCAGGGCGGGGTTGTGGAAGTCGGGGCGTTCGATGTCGGCCCACGGGCTTGGGGCGCAGGCGCTCAAAAGCGTGAGGGGGATCAGGCAAGCGATCGCTGCGCTTATGTGTGGATGCCTGCAGCGGCGGTTTGGGTTGTTGGGCGCAGCATCGTTGTGCATCAGGCCACCTCCGGTTCGTGCTCGGGGTGGAACATCACGTACACCACCGGGATCAGCACCAGGGTGATGAGGGTGGACCCCGCCAGACCGCCGATGACCGCGCGGGCCAGGGGGGCTTGG
>JALZVY010000273.1 GCA_023300125.1 Phycisphaera sp. | reverse complement strand
GGCGTGCGTTGTGGCCGCACGTGCCGGCGCCGCTGCGCACGCGGCTGCGGGCCGCCACGCTTGGTGGCGAGGCGGTGTTGAAGGCCATCGGGCGGCGCGGCTTTGATTCGTACACCGCGCGGCCGCGGGTGGGGGCGCTGCGTCAGGCGTGGCTGCGGCTGCGGGTGGGCTGATACGTATTTCGTTTGTTTTGGCCGCGGTGCCGGCCACGCCAATCGCGTGATGGCCAAGGCGTATGGGCCACGTAGAGCTTCAAAAAAAAGCGTTCTTGGAGGAGTCGGCGTCACGCCGAACTTAGGGCGTGGGGGCTTGGTTCCACGCGTCGACCGCGGCGTTGAACGCCTGGGCGTCGGCGGGGGACAGGCTCACCGGCTGGTTGTTGATCCGCCATCGGTCCGGGCCCAGGTATTCCAGCGTCCACTGGCGCGTGTCGGCGTGCATGCGCAGGGACCAGGCCGCGGGTGCGAGCATGTCGGAGCCGCCCGAGGCCGCGGGCAGCCAGCGCTGGGCCCGCAGGCCCGCAAGCCGGTCGCGCAGGCCCAAGGGTTCGACGCCCGCGGGGGCCTGTGCGGTGGCGGAGTCTTGGGCCATTCGCAGCGTGACGGCGGTCAACTCATCGGCCCGGGCGTCGATGAGCACCCGCGGCCGGTACTCGGCGTTGAAAAGCGCTGCGATCTCCGGGGCGATGCGGAACACGCCGGGCAGGTCGGTGCGCTTGGCAAGGTTCTGTCCCATGTTGACGCTGTATGCCGGGGCGTCGGGGCCGGTGGTAAGCCGGGCGACCGGGCCGCGGGGCAACTCGGCGTGGGGGGTCCACTGCACGGCTTGGGGGTGTTGCAGCCAGTGTTGAAGCTGCCTGAGTGCGGGCACATCCCATCGCTCATCCGCGGGCACGCGGGTGCCCGCGGCTTCGAGGGTGGGCGTGTCGTCTTCCAGGTCATCGAAGGCGAAGACCACGCCGTCGTCGCGGGTGAGCCGGATGGCGGTGACGTTGGGCGGGGCGGGCAGCTGCGTGTTGCGCAGGGTGATCGCCGGGGCCAGCAGCGGCGCCAGGGCGTCGGCGGGCACCACCGCGGCGATCGGCTCGTTCTCGCGGACCGCGAGCAGCACGTCGGTGCGGCCCTCGCGTTCTTTGTAGATCCGCACGCGTTCCATGCGGTCGGCGGCGAGCTGCAGCGTGGCGGTGGCGATGGGGGCCTGAGCTTCGGGCGGGGCGGGGGCAAAGGTGTGGGCCTGGGTGCGGTGCAGCAGGCTGATCCAGGCTGCCGCCCAGCGGGGGTCGGCTTGCGTGTGGGCGTCGGGTTGCACAAAGCGCACCGTGGGGGCCGCACCGCTGGCACGCTCGCGGGCCAGTTCGATGGTGCCCGAATCCACGCGGTCAACCCGCAGGCCCGTGACCGAGGTGGGATCGGCCATCACCAGCCGGCGGTCACGCAGGGCCGCGGGGTCTTCCAGCATCGGGGCCACCGACGCCCCGGACACCAAGAAGACCACCGGCGAGGGGCTGGGGCCAAACGAAGCGGTTGCGTAGCGGGCTGGGGGCTGGGACGTGTCGGCCGGGCGGCCCAGGCGCAGCGTGCACACCGGGCCGGACGCCGGTCCGGCGGTGGCCCGGTGCAGGGTCAGTGTCGCGGCGGGGTCGGCCAGACCCAGTTCGCCCAGGCGTGCGGGGTCGTCGGTGACGTAGCCGCCGATGGGCAGGCCGTCGGTGAGGGCGGCCAACTGGTTGGCGGCCTCGCGGTCGGCCCGGGCGTTGTGGTCTGCGGGGCGCGGGTGGTCGGGGCGGTGGCCCCAGTGCCAACCTGCGGTGCCGCGGTGCATGATGGCGTTTTCGTCGGCCCGGCGGCCGCGCTGTTCAAGCATGATTTTGCCCACCGCGTCCGCGGTGGGGCCGGGCAACGTGGTCGCACGCCATGCGGCTGGGGCCGCGGCGTCCACCGCGTCGTGCAGGGTGGGGTCAACCAAGAACGCGCCGTCGGCCCCGTCGATCGCCAGCCACGCGGTGCCTGCGACTTCGCGTCGGCCCAGCACCAGGTTGAAGACCTCGTCGCCGCTGACGATCGCCACGCGGTCGGATTCGGGGCCCAGGCCCAGGTCGGCACGGGTGGGCACGCCTTGCAACTCGGGCGTGGTGTCCTCCGACGGCCGCGGGGTGAGGGTCTGACGCGGGGACAGCGACAAGGCGGCGTTGATGACCGCTTCGGGCCCTGTGGCCTGCACCGGGAAACGCACCGGCTGCACCTGCCACCACACCCCGTCGTCGAGTTGGTAGGCCTGGCGTGGGGTGGAGGCGCCGCGTTCGATCACCAAGCGGCGGAAGCTTTGGCCAGTGACCAAGGCTTGTCCTGCCGGGGCGGTGGGCGCGGCCTGGTGGCCGCTCGAACCCGGTCCGCTGCGCGTGCCCACGTACAGCCCCGCAGAACCCAGCAACAACAGCAACAGCAGTGCGGTGGTTTTGCGGTTCACGGCGTGCAGTACACAAGCGGGGGAGGCGGGTGGGAAGCGGCGAAGAATCACCCAGCTTACCGCGACCCCGAGTGCGGGGTCATCCCTGCCAACGCCCGGAGCCCCGCAGGGCGGCATGCAAGCGTTCTTCGTAGTCGGCGCGGGGGATCTCCACCACGCCAAACTGGCGGAGATGTTCGTTGACGAACTGAACGTCCAGCAGGGTGTAGCCGCCGGCCCTCAGGCGGTCGACCAAGTGCACCAAGCAGATCTGCGAGGCGAAAGGCGCTCGCGAAAACATGGACTCGCCGCAGAACGCGCGGCCGATCGACACGCCGTACAGGCCACCCACCAGGGTGTCGCCGTCCCAGGCCTCCACGCTGTGTGCCTGTCCGCGGGCGGCGAGTTCGACGTAGGCCTGCACCAGCGGCTCGCTGATCCAGGTGCCCCCGTCGTCGCCGGGGCGCGGCATCGCACAAGCGCGGATCACCGCTTCGAAGTCGGTGTCGGTGCGGGTTGTGAAAGCCGTGTTGCGCACGGCCTGGCGCAGCGAGCGGCGCACGCGGAAGCCCTCGGGCTGCAGTGGGATCACCGCGCGGGGGTCGGGTGCGTACCAGTCCACGTCCGGGTCGTCGGCGCCGCGGGCCATGGGAAAGGCGCCCAGGCGGTAGGCGTGTTCGAGCAGGTCGGCGTTGAGGGGCGGCTGATTGTTCACGCGGGCGGCGTGGGATGGGGGAAGCACACCGGCTCCGCGGTACACGGGGCAAGGCCGGGATCGGCGGAAGCGTTGAGGTCGCGTGCGAGGCGTTGGGCGTGGTTGGCACTTTCGGCGTAGACGAAGCACACGGCCCCGGCCCCGGTGACGTGCGGGGGCAGGGCCACGCAGCGTTGCATGGCGTCGAGCAATTGGGTGAGGCGTGGCTCCACGGTCTGGGCTGCGACTGCAAGATCGTTGGCCTGCGCGCCGTGGTGGTTGGGCCCGTGCTTGGCCGCACGCCGCACCAGGTGGGCTTCATCGAGCCGGTAGGAGGCCTCGGGGATTTGATCGAAGGCGGCGAAGACTTGCCCGGTGGGGCAACCAAAGGGCGGGATGACCAGCACCAGGTGTCCGCCGGGGGTGGGTGCGGGGGTCAGCGTGTCGCCCAAGCCCGACACCACCGCTGACGGCACGCCGGTGAGAGCGGCCAAGGCAAAGGGCACGTCGCTGCCCAGCGAGCAGGCCAGGGCGTGGCGCGGGTCGGCAGGCAGCGGGGCGCCCACCAGCCGGTCCAGGGCGACGATCATGCCCGCGGCGTTGGTGGACCCGCCGCCGAGGCCGCCGCCGGTGGGGATGCGCTTGGTGAGTTCAAGGGCGATGGGCAGCGGGCGTCCCAAGTGTTCTTCGTAGCCCGCGTGGGCCCGGACCGCCAGGTCGCGATCGTGGGGCCAGTCCACGGTTTCGCGGCGCGGCGCGTCGGGGGCAAAGCCGATATGGAACGTGCTCGCACTGCCAGGTGGCAGGCGGCGAACGGTCAGAGTGTCACACAGGTCCACCGCCACCATCCAACTGGCCAGCGTGTGCAAGCCCGTGGCCGCGACCACGGGGCTTACCGACAGCGCAAGGTTGACCTTCGCCGGGCAGTCGAGGGTGACAGAGTCGGGTGTCATCCACGCAAGGTAGCACGCGCTTGGGCCTGGGCGCCGAAGCGTGAGGTCGAGCGTGGTGAACGGGTGATCCCTTTTGATTAACGCATCGGCTGGCTCAGCCACGGCCGAAGGTGGGCGCAAAAAAAACCAGACGCCCAAGGGGGCGTCTGGTTCGGGAGTTCCGAGTCGTGGGTCTTGGCGTTTAGCCGTTGACCGATGGCACGGGCACGCTGTCGACGCGGCGGCCGAGCATGATGGCTCCGTGCAGCTGCGACCAGTAGCTCTCGGCCACGCGGGCGTCGCCGATTTGCTTGGTCCAGCCTTCGATGATGCTGCGGATGGCCGGCGGCACGGTGTTGGCCTTTTGGTCTTTGCCCACGCTGGCAAGCCAGAACATCAGGCGGTAGAGCTCGGACTGCTCGCCGGCGATCAGGGCGTAGTAGTCGGCGGCCGAGTCAATCGGAGCGCCTTGCTCGATGCGCTCGATCACTGGCTCGAAGCGGCGCTGCACGACCGCGGCCAGCAGGGCACGCTTGTCGTCGAAGTAGCGGTAGATCGATCCCACCGCGCAGTCCAGACGCTTGGCGATGCGGCGGATGGTGGTGCCGTCGTAGCCCATCTCTGCCAAGCAAGCGGCCGTGGCGTCGAGGATCTGCTCGCGGCTGAGGTGGGTCGGTGCCCGACCGGCGGGGGCGGCCACGCTTGCGGCCGGCCGTGGGGTGGCCACGCCGGAGGGGCCGATGGCACCGGCGATGTCGGGGCGGAGGTTGGATTCAGGGGCCGCATCCATGCGGTCTTCACTGGGCTGAGTGGGTGTTGCGTCCAAGCGATTCACCTGAGGGTTGGGGTTGGTGGCACGATCCGCCGTGGGGTTAGTCATGGCCTCGCGGTTATTTTCCGCAAAGTCGTCCTGCTGACTCATGGTTCACCTCCCTGTGAACAGTGGTTGAGGGGTTGTCGACACGTTATCGGCTTAGTGTGATCGCTTTGCTGGCCAGCGTCAAGCAGGGCGGTTTGCGGGGTCGGGGATGTGTTTTTCAGCCGCAGGCGCGAACGCGCTGCGCGCACCGTGTTTCGGTCCAAGGCTCGCGGCTGAGCCTTTTGGCCGCCGGGCAAAGGGCCCGCGGTTTTTTTTAGAAGCGTGCCAAGCAAGCAACGCCGCCTAAACTTGAACCCCCCGCAGCGTGTGGCTGCGGGTGATTTCGTTTGGTTGTTGCGGAACCCCTTTCACGTGGACTACGCCGAGGCACGCTCACGCATGGTTGCCCACCAGCTGCGCCCCCGTGGGATCAACGATCCGCGGGTGCTGGCAGCGGTTGGGGCCGTTGCGCGGCACCGCTTTGCGCCCGCGGGACTGTCCCCCGTTCAGGTGTACGCCGACGCCAAGCTAAGGCTGGGCTCCTTGGCGGGGCAGTGGCTCGAAGAACCCATCGTCGCGGCCCGGCTGCTGGGGCTGCTGGAGGTCGGCGCGGGCATGCGGGTGTTGGAGGTGGGCACGGGCAGCGGCTACACCGCAGCGCTGCTGGCCGAGCTGGGGGCCCAGGTGTTCACCGTGGAAACCGACGCCCAATTGGCCCACGCCGCCGAGGTCCGGCTGCGTGATCTGGCTTCGCGCCGCAGCGTGCCGCTGATCGACGCTCAGGAGCAGCCCGTGGCGGTGCGCTGGGCCCACCGCTGTGGCCGACGCGGCTGGGCCGGGCAAGAACCCTTTGATCGCATCTTGCTGGGCGGCGCGGTCGCGCAGCTGCCAGCAGAACTGGCCGACCAACTCGTCCCCCGGGGCTTTGTCATCGCGCCGTTGGGCCGGCCTCACACCCAGCGGTTGGTCCGCGCCCGCGCCAACGCCACCGCAGACGGAGGGTGGGACATCGAGCCGCTGGCGTCGTGCGGCTTTGAGATGTTGCGGTAGCGCTTCGCGCGCTTGGAACATGTGCGATAAACCGTCCTGGCTTCCTTCGTCGCGTCAGCGGCGTGGACGGCGCAGGCCAACATCACACACATGCTCTTACTCGTCGGTCACGCAGCCTTCGCTGGCGGTCTTCACGTTCTTGATGTACTTGAACAGCGTGCCGCGCTTGGCCTTGAGCGGCGGGGCGGTCCAGTTTTTCCGGCGGGCGGAAAGCTCGTCGTCGCTCACGTCCATGTTGATCTCGCCGTGGTCGGTGTCGATGGTGACCGCGTCGCCGGTTTGCACCAACGCGATGGGCCCGCCTTCCTGGGCCTCGGGCACCACGTGGCCGATGATGAAGCCGTGGCTGCCGCCGCTAAAGCGGCCGTCGGTGATCAGCGCCACGTCTTTGATGAGCCCGGCGCCCGCCACCGCACTGGTGGGGGTGAGCATCTCGGGCATGCCCGGCCCGCCCTTGGGCCCTTCGTAGCGGATGATGATCACATCGCCCTTGACGATGTCGCCCGCGGCCAGGCCGTCGAGCATGTCTTCTTCGCAGTCGTACACCCGGGCGGTGCCCTTAAACACCGTCCCTTCTTTGCCGGTGATCTTGCCCACGCAGCCGCCCGGGGCCAGGTTGCCCCGCATGATCTGCAAGTGCCCGGTGGGCTTGATGGGGTCGGCCAAGGGGCGGACAATTTCTTGCTGGCCGCTGCCGGCGCCAAAATCCGGTAGGCCCGGCAGGTCGGCCAGGTTTTCCTTGATGGTTTTGCCGGTCACGGTCATCTGCGAATCGTCGATCAGCCCTTCTTGGGCCAAGAACTTCATCAGCGCCGGCGTGCCGCCGATGCCGTGCAGCTCTTCCATCACAAAGCGGCCGCTGGGCTTCAGGTCGCACAGCAGCGGGGTGGTGTCGCTCATGTCCTGCCACTCATCGATCGTCAGTTCGATATCGAAGGCCCGGGCCATGGCCAGCAGGTGCAGCACCGCGTTGGTGCTGCCGCCGGTGACCATGATCAGCCGCATGGCGTTCAGCATCGACTGCTTGGTGACAATGTCGCGCGGTTTAAGATCCAGCTCCAGCAGCCGCATGGCCGCCTCGCCCGCGGCCACGCACTCGTGGTGCTTCTCGGCGTCTTCGGCCGGCGTGCACGAGCTATAAGGCAGGCTCAGGCCCATGCACTCGATCGCGCTGCTCATGGTGTTGGCGGTGTACATGCCCCCGCACGCGCCCGCCCCGGGGCACGACGACTCGACGATCTGCTGGCGCTGCTCTTCGGTGATGGTGCCCGCCAGCGACTGGCCGTAGCTCTGAAACGCGCTGACGATGTCCAGCTTCAGCTCTTCGCCGTTGACCGTGGCGCAGCCGGGCTTGATCGTGCCGCCATACACCATCAGCGACGGCCGGTTCACCCGGGCCATGGCGATGATGCAGCCGGGCATGTTTTTGTCGCAGCCCGGCAGGGCCACCAGCGCGTCGTACCACTGAGCGCCCATGACCGTTTCGATGCTGTCGGCAATCAGATCGCGCGACTGCAGGCTAAAGCTCATGCCGTCGGTGCCCATGCTGATGCCGTCGCTCACCCCGATGGTGTTGAACCGCATGCCCACCGCCCCCGCGGCCTCGGTGCCGGTCTTCACCCGGGCCGCCAGGTCCATCAGGTGCATGTTGCAGCTGTTGCCCTCGTACCACACGCTGGCAATACCCACCTGAGGCTTGTTCATGTCTTCACGCGAAAGCCCCGTGGCGTGCAGCATGGCCTGGCTGGCCCCCTGGCGGGCGGGCTGGGTGATGGTTTTGGAGTGCTTGTTGAGTTCTTGCATGGGGGGATATTAGCAGTTGGCAGTTAGGGATTAGGGGTTGGCAAGAGGGGGGGGACGCCTTGCTCTTGCCAACCCCTAATCCCTAATCCCTAATCCCTGGGCGCAGCCCATCAACGCGGCGTACACCGCCACCCCCGCCTCGACCTGAGCCAGGTCCACCCACTCGTCGGCGGTATGGGCCTTGTGCGGCGAGCCGGGGCCCAGCACCACCGCCGGCACGCCCGCGGCGTCCAGGTAGCCCGCGTGGGTGCAGAAGGGCGCGCCCACGATCGGGCCGCGGTGGCCGGTGTCGGTCAGTGTCTGCTTGATGTGCGCCGACCACGCGCCGTTGCGGGTCGTGCCACACGGCGGGTGGTCCAGGCCCGGGGTTTGGTCAAAGCTCACCGCCGGTTGCAAAGCCTCAAGCACGCGGGCCACCGCGGGCCGCACCGCCGCGGGGTCTTCGCCGGGCACCACCCGGCGGTCCAGCGTGATGGTGCAGGCGTCGGGCACGATGTTGGGCGCGCTGCCGCCGGCCACCATGTTCATGCTGCCCACCGCCGGGCCCGTCAGGGGGTGCTCGGCGTCCAGAGTGTCTAAATAGTCCGTCTGCAGCGCGGTGATGGCCCGCGCGCCCGCCACCACCGCGTTGACCGACTCCGAAGGCACCGAAGAATGGCCCGCCACGCCGCGTACCGTCAGCGTCCAGCGCAGGTAGCCATTGTGCGCCACCACCGGCCGCAGCTCCGTGGGCTCGCCCACCACCGCGCAGAGGTTGGCCCCGCTCCACCCCAGCTGTTCCAGGTCGTGTTCGACAAAACGCCGAATGCCTGTCATCCCGCACTCTTCATCCAAACTCAGCAGCACCGCCGCGGTGGCGGGGCGGTCGTCTTGCTGGGCATAGCCACGCAGCGCCCACAGCATCGCCGCGCCCGTGCCTTTGGTGTCGCACGCTCCGCGGCCCCACAGCTTGCCGTCGCGGATCTCGGCACCAAACGGCTCGATCGTCATGCCCTCCACCGCCACCGTGTCCACGTGGCTGTCAAAAAGCCGCACCGGCGCATCGGGCACGGTGGCCGGCACGGTGGCCAGCAGCTGGTCGCCGCGCCCTGGAACCGGCAAACGCCGGGGCGCGATGCCCCAGAGCCGCAGCCAGCCCTCGGCGGCGTCGATCACCGCCGCCTCCGACCCGCCGTTGGGCAGGTCGGGGTTCACGCTGTTGATGCGCACCAGCGCGGCAAGCAGCTCGGTGACCGATTCGGGGGACGTTGTCGTGGTCGGGGTGATTGTTGGCACGCGCTTAGGATACGGCGATGCCACCTCAGCCCCACCACACCCTGCTCAACGAATCCGGCGTGGACGACCTCGCGTCGCGGCTTATCACGGTCGTCGACCCCGCCACCGCCACCGCCACCGACCCCGCCCGCCGCGTGGTCGCGGGCATTGCGGGCATCGCCGGTTCGGGCAAAAGCACCCTCGCCGAGCGCCTGGTCGCCGCGCTCAACGACGCCGCGCCCGGGTCGGCCGTGTGGATCCCCATGGACGGCTTCCACCGCCCCAACACCGAGCTCGACGCCCGCGGGTGGCGCGAACGCAAAGGCGCCCCGTGGACCTACGACGCCGCCGCCTACCAAGCCTGTCTCGAACGTTTCGCCCACGCATCGGCCACCGGCACCTTCCCGGTCTACTGCCGCGTCGCCCACGACCCCGTGCCCGGCGACGTGGCCGTGACCTCGCGCACCCGCGTGATCGTCACGGAAGGGCAATACGTGTTGTATGACCACGCCGACTGGCACGGCGTGGCGGATGCGTTGACGCACCGCTGGTTCCTGGACGTGGACCCGGTGCAAACCCGGGCCTGGCTCATGCAGCGCGACACGTCCGTGGGGCGGACCGTCGCCGAGGCCCAGGCGAAGTACGCGCGCAACGACGCCCTCAACACCGACTTGGTGCTGGGGGCGCGCTTGGCTTGCGATCGGGTGTTGCGGTGGCCTGTCGTTTGAGGGGCGGTTTTTACGCCAAGACGCCAAGACGCCAAGAAAGGCATGGGACGCAAGCGGTGGGGAGGGCCGCTGCGGGCGTCGCGTTCATTGGGGCGGGGGTTGGCGTGCTGGCGTTAGGTTGCCTTGGCTTTTGCATCGCTGGCCCCGCGCGGCCGTGCTACGCGGCGCGGCTGCGCTGGCTGAGTCGGCGCTCATGGCGGCGCAGGCGGCGGCTCAGTTTGTCCTGAGCCAAGTCGATGGCCGCGAAAACACTTTCGCCATGGCTGCGGACGATCAGGGGATCGCTGCCGGGCAGGCAAGCGGTGAGTTCGGCTTGGTGGGTGTGGGCGTTGGGCTGGCTCAGCACCGCATCAATGCGGTGGGCGCGGCTCGCAAAGGTGCCCAAGCGTTCGGCCTTGTCGTGGGCGTAAGCACGGGCGGCGGGGCTCAAATCAGTGTGGCGGCTGGAAACGGTCACGATCATGCAGGGCTCCGATGGGGTGGGGCGAGGCGTAGAGATAGTTGTCACTCGAAGTAACGGATTTGAGGGGGGTGATGCAAATATTTCTTTACGCCGTATCGCTGATGCGCTGCGTGGAATCGTGGCTTGGTCGCGGCGGGCACGCGACCGGGTGCTGCGCTGGCGGCTCGGGTTTGAGCGTAGTTTTTACGCCAAGACGCCAAGACGCCAAGAAAGGCACAGGACACAAGCGGTGGGGATGGCCGTTGAAGGAGGGCTTGGCACGGTGGTTGTGTTTCCGTTGGCGAGCGAGCCGGTACGATGACGAGTCGGCGTTGCGTCACCCGCGTGCATGGTGGTGAGACAGCTTCGAAGTGGTTGGGTTGGATATTGGTTTTCGTCTTTGTAACCATTCACGGTTTCACACCGCGCCTACCACTACATCTTGCGTTTTGCGCTTTCGGCATAGCCCGGTTACAAAGCAGCCGTGGATATTCACGCACGCCTGAAGCAGCTTGAAGCCGAGAACGCCGAATTGAGAGCTGCGTTCAAGGCCGCGCTAGAACTCATCGCCAAGCTTCAGAAGAACTTGGGCAACTCCTCCAAGCCGCCGTCCTCGGACATCGTCAAGCCCAAGCCGGTGTACAAGCAAAGCAAGAAAAAGCGCAAGCACGGCGGACAGAAGGGCCGCAAGGCCTGCGTCCGCGTGCCGTTCGCGGTGAAGTGCCCCACTTTTATGTGCCAGCCTCAATGAGAGCCAAGGGGAATGGTTCAAGGGTAGGCGTCGTGCGGCTGTCCGTAGGGAGGGGCGCAGCCCCGACCGGAGGACGGCCGCACGACGCGGCGAATTGGGTCGGTGT
>JALZVY010000272.1 GCA_023300125.1 Phycisphaera sp. | reverse complement strand
GCCTCCCCCGGCCACGCAGACCCCGTGCTGTGCAATCTGCCTGCCTATCTGATGAATGCCTCGCCCCTTCGTTCGGAAGACATCTGGCGAGGCAAGCAGCAACTATTACGGGGGGTCATGGTGAATATGACCCCATGTTGTCAGCAAAAATAGCTAAATATATAGGTTTTTGCGTGTACCATAGGTCCTATTTACTATGGTCCCCGGTAATAATGTAAGAGCCCATACCTCCCAACATCGTCAAGCACCTTGTGTGAGTGCCCAGAGAACAGCCGAAGGCATCACGTGCTATGCTAACACTTACTGTAACACTGGCGTCGTATACTATTCATATTAATAGGCGCTTTTTGCACCTGTTCGAGGTCTGTTTTTTTTCCCCCGCCGACAAATTCGGCTATTCTCTCTTGTACATACTATTTCATAGCAAGAATCGCTGGCACATGTGTTGGCAGGAAGAGACCAGTCGGGTACTCGCGCAGTGACCAACCCCGGCAGCCTCCCCCGATCACCGCGCCGACCCCGCCGGCCCCGCCCTGCGCTGGACCGGCCACGACGAAGTGGACCTCACCAACCCGCCGCGCCGGCCCGAGCCCGCCCAAGCCGTCGCCGAAGCCGTGCTCTTGGGCAACCTGCCGGGCATGGCCGGGCCCTGGCTCACCCAGTACGCCCAGCTGCTGGCCCAGCACCAAAACGGCCGCCGGTCCGTCGCCGTCCTGCACCTGGACGGCAACCGCCTGGACCTCGAACTCATCGAACCCACCGTGCGTCACCCCGAAGACGACGGCAACCCCGCCACCCGCGCCCCGGGCCTGCGCGTGCCCCCCGGCGGATACGCCGACCGCGACCTGGTCGACCTGCTCGACCAGCTTTGCCGCACCGGCCCCACGCCCGTGGGCACCATCCTGCTGCACGCCGACCCCCACCACGAACGCGCCGAACGCCTGGCCGACTTCGCCGACTGGACCCTGGTCAGCGGCGCCGACGAAGCCGCCCTCGCCGCCGCGGGCCAGCTCATGCGCAGCCTGCTCGACCAAGAACCCCGCGTCGCCGCCACCCGCCTGGGGCTCATGGTCATGGGCAGCGACGCCGACGCCAGCCAGCGCGCCGCCCAGCGCCTCAGCCAAGACCTGGCCGAACAACTCGACACCGCCCCCCAGCTTGTGGGCTACCAGCAGCAGATGATCCCCGCCCGCTGCCGCATCCTGGGCAGCTTCGAAGGCATCGACGCCCAGTGGCCGCAGCTCACCACCTGGCTCGCCAGCCTGCAAGCACCCGCCGCCCAGCCCGACCAAGCCTCCCCTGCCGCCGCGGCACCTGCACCCGCATCTGCACCCGCACCCCGGCCAGCACCTGCGGCGGCCACGGCCACCCCAAGCACAGCCGCGCCCGCCGCCGCACGCCCCGCACTGCCCCCCCTGGACACCCCCGTCCAGGTGCCCGCAGCCAGCCACGCCCCAGCCGCCGAGCCCGACCTCTTCGAGCTCATCGACACCCACGCTCGCACCCACGCCAGCATCCCCGGCGGCATCGCCCTGGACGCCCGCTGCCCCTCGGCCCCCCACGCCCAGCTCGCCCTAGACGCCACCGGCCGCCTGCACCTCTTGCTACGCCACGACTCGGCCACCGGCGACCTGCCCACCCCGCGCGAAACCATCGTCGAGCTCCTCGCCGTGCGCACCTGGGCCCGCCAGCACCGCCAGCTGCTGCAGCTCACCGAGCGGTCCCGCCGCTTCGACGCCGACGCCGACCCCGTCCTGCACCTGTTCACCGACCGCGCCGACCTCAGCGTCGAGCTCGTCTCCCGCCTGGGCAGCCTGCTCAAGCTCCACCTGCTGCGCGACGTCGCCGTGGGCAGCGAGCACACCTGGTTCTGCGTGCCGCTTTCGGCCTAACCGCCTCAAAAAAACAAAAGCGAAAAACGAAAATCAAACGCAAGCGTTGGCCCAGCACCATCGCTTGCGTCTGTTTTTCCTATGCAGCCAAAGGCCGCTCTCAAATCCATCTGCTTTTCATTCTTCGCACACGCGCCCCTACGCCGCGCCCCGCCGCTCGTCCACGTCCGCATCGCCCGCCCGCGTCGCCGCCCGCCCCTTCTTCCCGTGCCGCGGCACCCCCACCGCCTGACGCAGATCCGCCAAGCTAATCAGCCCCGCCTCAACCTTCGCCAAGCCGTCGGCCACCAGCGTCGCGTGCCCGCGGGCATACAGCGCCCGGCGCAGCTCGCGCTCGCTCGCGTCGGCCAAAATTAAGTCCACGTCGTTTTCGTTCAGTTCCAGCACCTCGTACACCCCCGTGCGTCCGGCGCCCTGCAGCGCGTGAGGGCTGGCATCGGGCGCCGGTTCAAAGGACACCACCGGCGGCTCGGCCCCCACCGCCCGCAGCCAGTGCAGGTCGCTGTCGGTCAACTCCACCTTCACGCTGGTTTCGGGGTTCAGCCGTCGCACCAGCCGCTGGGCCACCACCATGCGCAGGCTCGCGGCGATCTGCGGGTTGGTCAGCCCCCAGTTGCGCAGCGCCGTCACCGCGCCCGCCGCGTCGCGGCAGTGCATGCTGCTCAGCACCACCCGCCCGGTGATCGCCGCGTCCACCGCGGCCGACGCGCTGTCGTCATCACGCACCTCGCCCACCATCACCACGTCCGGGTCCAGCCGCAGGGTGCTGCGCAGCGCGCTGCCAAACGTCAGGCCGTGCCGCTCGTTCACCTGAATCTGGCTGATGCCCTCCAGCCGAAACTCCACCGGGTCTTCCACCGTCACCACGCTGCGAGCCGTCTCGCGGAACTTCTGGAGCAGCGCATACAACGTCGTCGTCTTGCCGCTGCCCGTCGGGCCCACGGTCAAAAACAAACCGTCGGCGTTCTCCGACCAGCGCTGCACCTTCGTGAAGTGGTCACCGCACAGGCCAATCGTGTCCAGCTGCTGCCCCGCCCGCTTGGGGTCCAGCAAACGGATCGACATCTTCTCGCCCCCCGCCGCGGGAATGGTCGTCACCCGCAAGTCCAGGTGCCGCCCCTCGTGGTTCAGGTGCCAGCGCCCCTCCTGAGCCTTAAAAGCCGGCAGCGGGTCAATCTCCGCGGCGGTCTTAATCTGGTTCACCAGCCGCTGCGCACCGCCTTCCAAAAACACCTGCGTGTCATACAACACCCCATTAATCCGAAACCTCACCACACAGCCGCTCTGAGTGGGGTCCAGGTGCACGTCCGACGCCCCAGCCTTGATCGCATCCACCGCCAACGACGTCGCGATCGACCCCATCTGATCATTCAAACCACTCTTCAGAAGCTCCAACGTGCCCGCCACCATGTCGGGGTGCAGCGGTCGCAGAGGG
The DNA here is from genome assembly GCA_023300125.1 of Phycisphaera sp. Classification (GTDB taxonomy): domain Bacteria; phylum Planctomycetota; class Phycisphaerae; order Phycisphaerales; family Phycisphaeraceae; genus Algisphaera. Next base: position 4,571 of record JALZVY010000272.1, on the reverse strand, counting down.
GCACCGTCGTGCGTATCGGACGTCGAGGTCGAGAAGAGCTTGAGCACGGCAGAATCCTGAAGGAACCCCGGACAAACCGGAGGGAAGCAGAAACACCATCAACGCGGCCCGGGGCCGGCCCCTTCAACATCGGCAGCCCACAGGCAAGGATTGACCCCCTCAAACACACGCGTGATCCCCTTATCGCAGCCCGGCCATACCCCGCCTGCCCCATTGGCAGCGCGTCCCGCCCGCGAACCCGCTTTAATGCCCCCCAGCACCGCTTTTTCGCAATCCCCCGCGGCAAGGCTTTTGCAACCGATCAACCGGAAAACACCCCATGCCCGTAGCCTTTGAAGATTATTACAAGACCCTCGGCGTCAAGCGCAACGCCAGCGCCGACGAAATCAAACGCGCTTACCGCAAGCAAGCCCAGCAATACCACCCCGACCGCAACAAAGAAGCCGACGCCCAAGAACGCTTCTCCAAAATCGGCGAGGCCTACGAAGTCCTCAAAGACCCCGACAAGCGCAAGAAATACGACCGCCTGGGCGCCAACTGGAAACAAGGCGAACAATTCCGCCCCCCCCCGGGCTTCGAAGACCTCTTCGGCGGCGGCGGCCACGGAGGTGGAGGCGGCGATTTCAGCGACTTCTTCAGCTCCGTCTTCGGCCGCGACGGCGGCCCGGGCAACCCCGGCGGCAGCCCCTTTGGTCAAGGCGGCAGCCCCTTCGGCCGCGGCCCCCAAGCCCCCGCCCAGCAAGAAGTCGACCTCACCATCAGCCTGCACGAGGCCTACCACGGCGGCACCCGCCAACTCAACCTCACCGGCGGCCCCACCGGATCACGACAAATCGACGTCAAAGTGCCCGCCGGCGTCAAACCCGGCAGCAAGATCCGTCTCAAAGGCGAAGGCCTGCTGCTCAAGATCGCCGTCGCTCCAGATCCGCGCTTTACCCTCGAAGGCAAGAACCTCATCGCCGACGTGCCCCTGAGCCCCGCCCACGCCGCGCTAGGCGGCAAGGCCGACGTGCCCACCTTCGAAGGCACCGTCTCGCTCACCATCCCCCCGGGCGTCAGCTCGGGGCAAAAGCTTCGCCTCAAAGGCCAAGGCCTGGGCGACGGCGACCTCTTCGCCCGACTCACCATCGCCGTGCCCAAAACACTCAGCGACGAACAGCGCGAGCTCTACGAAAAACTGCGCGACCTAGACGCCTAAAGCCCACCCCCCGAGGCGCTGTCAAGGCAACGCTTCGAACGTCAACAAAGCCATCATCAAAGCCTGCATCACCGCGTGGCGCGCAACGCGCCCCCCGTGGCGTTTGACCGCTCGAAACGCTGAGACACCTCCGCGTGCAGCGCCCAGCGTCTGCGCCAACACCTGCCCCAGCCCCAGCCACTGTGCAACTTGACCGCCACCCCCCCCCACCGGCTGAGTATCCGGCACCCGCCGCACCGCCAAACCTGCCAAACCGACAGCACAACCCGCCTTCACAGCCCCTCAGCGGCCATACGCCCCGCATCGCCGTGGCACCGCCCTTGCTTAAATCCATGGCATGGACCCAAGCAAATTCACTCAAAAAACCGGTCAAGCCCTGCAAAGTGCCCAAACCGTCGCCGCGGAATTCAACCACCAAACCGTCGACCCCGAGCACCTGCTGCTGGCGCTCATCCACCAGCCCGAGGGCCTGATCCCTCAGCTGCTTAACAAGCTCAACCGCCCCGCCGACATCGTCGCCAAAGAGCTGCAGCGCGAGCTGGCCAAGCGTCCCTCGGTCTCCGGCGGCAACGGACAAATGTCCATCAGCCCCACGCTCAACCGCGTCTTCGCCGCCGCCGAAAAGCGGCAGGCCGCCATGCAAGACGACTACCTCAGCGTCGAGCACCTGGTCTTGGGCATCTTGGACGACGGCAACAGCCCCGCCGCAGACATGTTCAAAGCCCTGGGCATCAACGCCACCGCCTTCGCCGACGCGCTCGCCGACGTGCGCGGCGGCCAGCGCGTGCAAAGCGACAACCCCGAAAGCACCTACGCCAGCCTCGAAAAATACGGCCGCGACCTCGTCCAAGCCGCCCGCGAAGGCAAACTCGACCCCGTCATCGGACGCGACGAAGAGATCCGCCGCACCATCCGCATCCTCTCGCGCAAAACCAAAAACAACCCCGTGCTCATCGGCGAACCGGGCGTGGGCAAAACCGCCATCGCCGAAGGCCTGGCCCAGCGCATCGTCCGCGGCGACGTGCCCGAAGGCCTCAAAAACAAAACCGTCTTCAGCCTCGACCTTGGCGCCCTCATCGCCGGCGCCAAATTCCGCGGCGAGTTCGAAGAACGCCTCAAAGCCGTGCTCAACGAAATCAAGCAGGCCGACGGCCGCATCGTCCTCTTCATCGACGAGCTGCACACCATCGTCGGCGCCGGCAAAGCCGACGGCGCCATGGACGCGGGCAACCTGCTCAAGCCCATGCTCGCCCGCGGCGAGCTGCACTGCATCGGCGCCACCACCCTCAACGAATACCGCCAATACATTGAAAAAGACGCCGCCCTGGAACGCCGCTTCCAGCCCGTCTTGGTCGATCAACCCACCGTCGAAGACACCATCAGCATCCTCCGCGGCCTGCGCGAACGCTTCGAAGTCTTCCACGGCGTCAAAATCCAAGACGCCGCACTCGTCGCCGCCGCCACCCAAAGCCACCGCTACATCACCGACCGCTTCCTGCCCGACAAAGCCATCGACCTGGTCGACGAAGCCTGCGCCCTCATCCGCACCGAGATGGACAGCATGCCCGCCGAGCTCGACCAGCTCACCCGCCGCGTCATGCAGCTCGAAATCGAAGAAGCCGCCCTCAAAAAAGAAACCGACGACGCCAGCAAGCAGCGCCTCACCGACCTGCAAAAAGAACTCGCCGACCTCAAAACCGAATCCGACACCATGCGCGCCCGCTGGGAAGCCGAACGCGAAGAACTGGGCAAAGGCCAGAAACTCCGCGAACAGATCGAGCAAACCAAACTCGAAATCGAACACGCCGAGCAAGCCTACGACCTCAACAAAGCCGCCGAGCTCAAATACGGCACTCTGCCCGAACTCGAAAAACAGCTCGCCGCCGCCGAAGCCCACGAAGCGGGCTCAGACGCCAGCGCCGCAAACCCCGCAAACCCCACCGACACCGACACCCCCCGCCTCTTCCGCGACCAAGTCACCGACGAAGAGATCGCCAACATCGTCGCGCGCTGGACCGGCATCCCCGTCGCCCGCCTGGTCGAAGGCGAGCGCGACAAACTGCTCGCCCTCGACCAAACCCTGCACCAGCGCGTCATCGGCCAGCACGAAGCCGTCAGCCTCGTCGCCGACGCCGTCATCCGCGCCCGCGCCGGCATCAAAGACCCCAAACGCCCCATCGGCAGCTTCATCTTCCTGGGCCCCACCGGCGTGGGCAAAACCGAGCTCTGCAAAGCCCTCGCCCAAGCCCTCTTCGACAGCGAAGACAACCTCATCCGCATCGACATGTCCGAGTACATGGAGAAACACGCCGTCAGCCGCCTGATCGGCGCCCCTCCCGGATACGTCGGCCACGAAGACGGCGGCCAACTCACCGAAGCCGTCCGCCGCAAGCCCTACAGCGTCATCCTCTTTGACGAAGTCGAAAAAGCCCACCCCGAAGTCTTCGACACCCTCCTACAGGTGCTCGACGACGGCCGGCTCACCGACAGCCAAGGCCGCACCGTCAACTTCAAAAACACCGTGGTCATCATGACCAGCAACATCGGCAGCCGGCACCTCATCGACGACGCCGTCGCCGGCGACGGCGAACTCAGCGCCAACACCCGCAACGCCGTGCTCGCCGAGCTGCGCGCCCACTTCCGCCCCGAATTCCTCAACCGCGTCGACGACACCGTGCTCTTCAAGCCCCTGGGCCTCAACGACATCGCCCAGATCGTCCGCCTGCTCGCCCAAGAACTGCAAGACCGCCTCACCGACCGCCGCATCACCCTCGAACTCACCGACCCCGCCGTGCAGCACATCGCCCAAGCCGGCTTCGACCCCGTCTACGGCGCCCGCCCGCTCAAGCGTTACCTCCAACACCAACTCGAAACCAAACTGGGCCGCATGATCATCGCCGGCGACATCACCGAAGGCACCCACGTCACCGTCGACCACCAAGCCCCGCAAGACGACCACGCCGAACAAGACGAACAAGATTCCCTCACGATCCACATCACCCCACCGAAGTGAAGTGCTCACACGGGTGGCGTTCCTTACAAAGACGTCGCGCGTCTCATCGTGCGCCGCGCGATCTAAAGCAGCCAACGTCCCACAACCCCAAGGTCAGTTGGCTCGCTCCGCTCGCGAGTTGAGTCAACTGCGCAGCCCACTCAAAGCTGCCAGTCATGTAAGACACGGCCACGAACAAGGCACCGAGTTGAGTGACAAGGTTTCGCCCACGTACTGCTTAGTTCGCCGTCCAGTCCCACGGCAACGTGCAGAGTGCCGAGTTCACAGAGGACGGCACAAGACGCAAGCGGCTAGAAAAACCCAAAACCCCCGCCGAAATACAAAAGTAGGGTGGGTTAAGGCTCGGCGAACCCACCGCGC
>JALZVY010000271.1 GCA_023300125.1 Phycisphaera sp. | reverse complement strand
ACCAAGAAGAAGGCCGCCAAGAAGCGGACCACGAAAAAGAAGAAGTAAAACGCTTCACTCGCTTGCCCCGACGCGTCGCGTGACGACGGGGAACAAAAGGGATGCGGGTCGCTCCGAATTTTTGACCCCTTCCCCTTTTCGCTTGAGCCATTGCGGCGGGCAACCACCGCCGCAAAACCACGCCACGGAGCTAAAGCGGGCGACCCTCAGGGTCGCCCGCTTGTCTTTTAAATGTGCTGTGGTACTTGGCTTAGGGCTTTTCGGCCGGGTCGGTGCCCGTGGCCATGCCCAGGCGGGCCAGCAGGGTGTCTGCGGCGGTGGTGGCGAAGTCCACGGCTTCAAAGACCTGGTGGATGGCGTCGTAGCCCGCCTGCTGGGCGGTGCGCTCGGGGCCGTCTTTTAACAGCGGGGTGAGGGCCCGGACCAGGGGTTCGGGGGCGCCGAAGTGGGGCACGAATTCGGGCACCACGCGCGGCTGTTCCATGCCTTCGGCGATGACGTTGGGCAGGGCGAAGGTGCGCGTTTTCACCAGCCAGCGGCCCAGGAGGTTCCATTTGGTTTTGCTGGCGCAGTAGACCACGACGCAGGGGGTGCGGCGGGCGGCGGCTTCGAGGGTGGCGGTGCCTGAGACGACCAGGGCGGCGTGGGCCTGGGCGAGCACGTCGCCGGCTTGGCCGGTGACCACTTGCATCCCGCGTGGGGGGCGTCCGCCGGGGCAGAGGGCGGCGATTTGCTTGGCGCGGTCGGTGCTGGCGGCGGCGACGACGGTGGCCATCTGGGGCTGGCGGTGACGCAGGGCGTTGAAGACCGCGAGCATGACCGGCCAGTTTTGCTCGATCTCGGCGGGACGTGAGCCGGGCAGCAGGGCGAGGGTGGGGGTGCCTTGGTTGAGGGGCTGGCCGGTGTCGTCGATCAGCGCCGCCGCATCGGCGGGTGAGGCGTCGGCGGATTCACGGAACAAAGGGTGGCCCACGAAGGTGCCTTGCACGCCGCGGGCGCCGAACCAGTCGGGTTCGAAGGGCAGCAGGCACATGACGTGGTTGGTGAGCTTGCGCAGCCGGGCCACACGCCACGAGGCCCAGGCCCAGAGCTGGGGGGCGACCAGATGAACGATGGTCGCGTCGGGGCGTGCCTTGCGGGTGGCCCTGCACATGGACCAGTTGGCCGCGGGGCTGTCGATGGGCACGTGGCCGGCGATGTCGTTGAGGTTGAGCCAGCGGGTGAGGTCGGCTTTGCGGCGCAGCAGGGTCTTGCCTTCGGCGGCGATGGCGAGCCCCACGCCCATTTTGGCGTGGCCGGTGGTTTCTTCGAGCAGTTCGCAGCCTGCGGCCTGCATTTGAGGCCCGCCGAAGCCCACGAAGGTTTGCTGGGGGTTGCGGCGTTTGAGCTCGGTGATGAGGCGGGCGGCGAGCACGTCGGCGCTGGGTTCAAAGGCGGTGAAGAGGATCGGCAGGGGCATGGGCGTGGTCGGGGGGGTGCGGAGGCGCTGGGCGCTAGAGCCTAGAGCTTAGGTAAGACCGGCGTGAGGGCTTGACCGCAGGGGTTCGCGGCGGCCACGGGAGTCCGCTTGCGTCTGTCTAGGCTCTAAGCTCTAGCGCCTAGCGCCTACATGCGCTTAGCGTCTCGATCCCCTCGCGATACACCCCATGCCCGATGCTCCCGCCCCCAACGCGATCGCTGCCCGCCTGGACGCCGCCCGGCAAGACTTGCTGGAGTTGTCGACACGCAACCGCTTGCTGAGCACGCCGCGCCGCGCGAAGCGGGCCCGGGCGCTGGAGGTGGTGGATGAAAAGACCGACGAGCTGTATCGCTTGCTGATGGAGGGCGGGGCGTCGCTGGCGTTTTTGGAGGCCGACCAAGAGGCCCTGGCCAAGGAGCAGGAGGCCCAGCGCGAGGCCGAGCAGGCCCGTGTGGACGCGGCAGCGCGAGAGGCTGATGCTGCGGCGGAGGACGCGGATGCGGACAGCGCGGCGCCGCCGGTGGAACCGGGTAGCGCGGGCGAGGTGTTTCGCGGTGCGGACGCGGACGCCGAGCCGGTGGAGGCGCCCGCGTTGGAGCAGCCGGCCGATGACGGGTCGGAGGCGGAGTCGATCGCGGATCCGGACCGCGTGGAGGCGCGCCACCGCGACCTGAAGCTGCAGACGGCTTTGAGCTCGGCGGATCTGCAAAAACGCTTGCTGCGGACGTATTACGAGGCGCGTTCGTCGGAGCTGGAGCAGGGTGTGAACACGCTGTATCTGGCGCTGGGGTTTTTGAAGTGGTACGAGGACGACACGACGCAGAAGGCGCGCTATGCCCCGCTGGTGTTGGTGCCGGTGACGCTGTCGCGTAAGAACGCCCGCACGCAGTTCTCGATCGCGTGGAACGAGGACGAGGTGTCGACCAACTTGTCGTTGCAGGCGAAGCTGAAGGCCGACTTTGGCTTGGAGCTGCCGGATTTGGTGACCGACGCGGTGACCGGGGCCGCGGCGGGGGCGGCCGACGGCGCCGCGGACAGCGACGGGGTGGTGGGTGAGACGCGGGCGTTTAGGCCTTCGGATTACTTCGCGAAGGTGCGCGATGTGCTGCGGGGGGTGGACCGCTGGGAGGTGTGCGCCGACGACGTGGTGCTGAGCTTCTTTTCGTTCAGCAAGTTTTTGATGTACCGCGATTTGGACCCGGGCACGCCCGAGCAGGCGGCGGCGCTGGATGAGCATCCGCTGCTGGGCTCGCTGATGGGGGAGGGCGGTTTTGAGCCGGCACCGCCGGTGTTGGCCGACGGGCAGTCGCTGGACGAGGTGGTGTCGCCGCGCGACGCGGTGCATGTGACCTTGGCGGACACCAGCCAGGCGTCGGCGGTGGAGGCGGTGCGACGCGGGCAGAACCTGGTGATTCAGGGCCCGCCGGGCACGGGCAAGAGCCAGACGATCACCAACCTGATTGCCGCGGCGGTGAAAGAGGGCAAGTCGGTGTTGTTTGTGGCTGAGAAGATGGCGGCTTTGGAGGTGGTGCAGCGCCGGCTGAGCCACGCGGGCCTGGGCGACATGTGTTTGGAGCTGCACAGCCACAAGGCGCGCAAAAAACGGGTGCTGGACGACGTGCAGCGCACGATGGGCCTGGGTGCGGTGACCGGCACGCCCGACGAGGCGTGGTTTACCAAGCTGACCGATGCCCGGGACCGGCTAACCGAGCACGCCCAGGCCCTGCACGCGCCCGTGGACGCCACGGGGGTGACGCCCTTTGACGCGGTGGGGCAGCTGGTGCGGCTGCGGGCGGCGGGGGTGAAGCCCGGGGACTTCACGCTGGACGACCCGCTGACGTGGTCGAGCGACGCGGCCCAAGAGGCCCGCGGCGTGCTGGCTGAGACCTTGGCCCGGCTGAGC
>JALZVY010000270.1 GCA_023300125.1 Phycisphaera sp. | reverse complement strand
AACCCCCCGCACGCCCCGCAGCGCACGCGGCGGCCTGGGCCACCCCCACCGCCCGCGAACCCGACGGCGATGCCCCGCGCGTGTCGCCGCGGCACGCGATGCTCGCGTTCACCTCGCCTTCGGGAACCGACACATGCCTGGTCGCGCTCATCGGTCACCTGGGCCGCAACGGCCGGCCGGCCCCGGGCGGCTTCTGCCTAGAGATCCGCGAAGCGGCCGCCACCGCCCAGTACGCCTTCGAACACCCCGCGGGCCAACTCACCCTGACCACCGCCGCAGGCGCCCCGCTGCCCGGCGGGCGCAACGCCCCGGCCAGTTCCACGCTCACCGACGTGCGGGTATGGCCCTCGGATTCACGCAGCGCCTCAGCCCATCCCCTGACCGCGGTCGCACACTTCACCCCCGCCCGCAGCACCCCACCGCAGACCGCCGCAGACCAGATACTGCGGGCCTGGTTCGCAGCCGAACCCCGCGACGAGCTGCTCACCGCCACCCCGGGCCGCGCCCAAACCAACCCCCTTGCAAAGAGTCCGGGGCAAGACACCCGCCTGCTCTTGCGCCGCCGCCAGACCGATCAACCCACGCCGACATTCGTCACCGTGTTTGAACCCGCAAGCACGCCGTACAACCCCGCCGCCTCCAACCCCACGGCCATCCACACCGTCCGCACCCGCGTGGAGAATGACGGCCACACCCGCGTGATCACCGTCGCCACCACCGCGGTCGTGCACACCCTGGTTCACCACCTGGGCGACGCGCCCTACATCAGCCCCGACTTCTCCCTGGACGGCCGCTTTGCCGCCATCACCCGCACCGCCGAAGGCCGGCTGATCGACGCCTACCTGGGCGACGGCCAAGCCCTGGTGCTGCCCGAGCACACCCTCAGCGGCCAAGATTCCAACACCCGCTGGGCCTACGCCCGGCCATGAGCTCCCTCTCCGATCCAAGGCCACCGCTGGGTTACCCTTGGGTCACCCCTGGGCCGATCACACTCAAAACGGAAACGCCCAAGGCGCCACCGTCAGCGTCACCGCCATCACGATCAGATTCAGCGGCAGCCCCACCCGCACAAAGTCACTCACCCGGTAACCGCCCGCGCCATACACCATCAGGTTCGTCGCGTAGGTCGGGCTCGCAAAACTTGCCGCGGCGGTCATCATCAGCGTGACCGCAAAGGGGGCAAAACTCAGCCCACCCGCCAGGGCCGCGGCCTTGGCCACCGGGAACATCACCGCCACCGTGCCGATGGGGCCGATGGCCGTGGTCAGGCCCATGGCCACCACAAATACTGCCGCCAGCGTGGCCCGCGGGCCCCAAGGCAAGCTGGCGTCCACCCCCCACTGGGCAATCACCGCCGCAGCGCCGGTGGTGTCCAGCGCCGCCCCCACCCCCAGCGCCCCGCCCAGGGCCAGCAGCACCCGCCAGTTCACCGCACGCCGCGCCTGCTCGGGCGTCAAGCAGCCGCTAACCACCATGCCCCCCGCAGCCAAAAAGGCCGCCACCACCAGCGGCACCGGCGTCAGCGCCGCGACAAGCACCATGCCCGCCAGCAGGCCCAGGGCCACCAGCGCCCGGCCCGGCCGGGTTTGCGACTCGGCCTGCACAGAGCTCAGCATCAACCAGTCACCGCCGTTGCGCTGACGCTCAACAAAGCCACGCCCCGCGTCCAGCAGCAGCGTGTCGCCGGGGCGCAGCACGATGTCGCCGATGCGCTGGTCCAGGTGCTCGGCCCCGCGGTGCACCGCCACCACCGCCGCGTCGTAGCGGCCACGGAAGCCTCCACCCCGCACCGTCTTGCCCGCCAGCGGGTGCGAGGGGCCCACCACCGCCTCGACCAGCCCCCGGCGGGTGCGGGCATCATCCAGCCCGTACACCCGGTCCGAGGCAGCGCTCAAGCCCTCGATCTCCCTGAGCCCCAGCACCGCGTCCTGGCGGCCCGCAAAGATCAGCCGGTCGCAGGCCAGCAAGCGGTCCTCGGGCCCCACCGCGGTGCGCCGCTCGCCTGCGCGTTCGATCGCCATCAGGTACGCGCCATCCAATCCACGCAAGCCCGCCTGGGCCACCGTCTGCCCGGCCAGCGGCGCGTCGGCGTCAATCACCATCTCGCTGGTAAAACGCCGCCCCGCCGCCTCGTCGTCCAGCGCGTGACCACCCTCAGGCAGCAGCCGGGCCGAGCACAACACCAGGTAAGCCATCCCCGCCACCAGCACCGGGAAGGCCACCCACGCGATCGAAAACAGCCCCAGCGCGACGGACTCTCGCCCGTCAGCGTTCAACAGCGGCCCCAGGGGCTGGGCCTGCTGGGCCTGATCCAGCATGCCCACCACCACCAGGTTCGTCGCGGTGCCGATCAGCGTGCACGACCCACCCAAAATCGTCGCGTAGCTCAGCGGGATCAGCAGCTTGGCGGGCGCCACGCCGGTGCGGCGGCACCAGCCCTGGACCATGGGCGTGAACACCGCCACAATCGGCGTGTTGTTCAGCACGCCGCTAAGCCCCGCCGCCAGGGGCAGCAGCCGCGCCTGGGCCCCGCGCGCGGTGGTGGGGTGGCCCAGCAGCGGACGCATCACCCAGGCCAAGGCCCCAGTACGCGACAGCCCCTCGGCGACCACAAACAGCACCCCGATCGCCACCACCGCCGGGTTGGCAAAGCCCCCCAACGCCAAATCCACCGAGGGGAACGCCCCAGACACCGCGTGCAACGCCGTCAGCACCGTCATCGCAGCCAAAAACACCGTGTCCGGGCCCGCCAAGCCGCGCAGCAACACCAAAGCCAAAGCGGCGACAACAGCAAGGGTGGTCCAGGCTTCCCAAGTCATGGCAGGGTCACGGCGGGGGGCGCGAAAGGGGGGGATACGCCACAAGCAGCCGGAGGCGCTAGGCGCTAGAGCCTAAAGCTTAGTAAGTACAAACAAATCAATGGCCCCCTGGGGCCCGCAGCAGCGCCTTTGCTAGGCTCTAGGCTCTAGCGCCTAGAGCCTCAATCGCTCGAAAACACGAGTCCAAGCCATGCCCACCCCCCCCACCCTCGCTCAGCCCGACGCCGCCGGTTACTACGGGGCCTTTGGCGGCAGCTACATCCCCGAAACCCTGCACCACGCGGTGCTGGAACTCTCTGCCGCCTACGAGGCCGCCAAGGCCGACCCCGCCTTTGCCGCCCAGATGGACGAGCTCAACCGCGACTACATCGGCCGGGCCACACCCCTGCAGCTCGCCCCACGGCTGACCGAGCGCGCCGGCGGCGGGCAGATCTGGATCAAACGCGAAGACCTGGCCCACACCGGCGCCCACAAGATCAACAACGCCATCGGCCAGTGCCTGCTCACCCTGCGCATGGGCAAGAAGCGCATCATCGCCGAGACCGGCGCCGGCCAGCACGGCGTGGCCACCGCCACCGCCGCCGCCAAGTTCAACCTCGAATGCGAGGTGTTCATGGGCACCGAAGACATGCGCCGCCAGCGGCCCAACGTGCTGCGCATGCAGCTCATGGGCGCCAAAGTCACCGGTGTCGAATCAGGCAGCGCCACACTCAAAGACGCCACCAACGCCGCCATGCGCGACTGGATGGCCACCAGCGAAACCACCCACTACACCATCGGCAGCGTCGTGGGCCCGCACCCCTTTCCCCTGATCGTGCGCGACTTCCAAAGCGTGATCGGCCGCGAAACCCTGGCCCAGTGCCGCGACCAACTCGGCCGCCTGCCCGAATGCGTCACCGCCTGCGTGGGCGGGGGCAGCAACGCCGCGGGCATGTTCTACCCCTTCACCCAAGACCCCGACGCCCACGACGTCAAGCTTGTGGGCGTCGAGCCCGGCGGCCTTGGCAGCGAGTTCGGCAAACACGCCGCCAGCCTCACCCACGGCCGCCCGGGCGTGCTACACGGCAGCCTGTCTTATGTCCTGCAAGACGACGACGGCCAAACCAGCCCCGTGCACTCGGTGTCCGCGGGCTTGGACTACCCCGGCGTCGGACCCGAGCACGCCTATTGGAAAGACAGCGGCCGCGTGACCTACGCCAGCGTCACCGACACCGAAGCGCTCGAAGCCTTCCAACTCATCAGCAAGCTCGAAGGCATCCTGCCCGCGCTCGAATGCAGCCACGCCCTAGCCCACACCCTCAAGGTCGCCGCGGCCATGCCCCAAGATCAAGCCGTGGTCATGAACCTCAGCGGACGCGGCGACAAAGACTTGGACGAAGTCGTCCGCGTCTTGGGCCTGTAGACACCCGCATCCCGCAGCGACTCACACCGCGGCGCCCAGAGGTGCGCCCACCCCTGCGCCCCCCCTGCCCCTGGCTTAATTCCCCGCGCCGCGCTGGCCCAGTCCCACCCGCGCGTTAAGCACCCCGGCCCCGCCGGTCTCGCGCAGGCCCACACTCACGTCATAGTCACGCAGCGCCGCCGCCGCATCCTCAAACACAAAACGCCGACGCACCGCCTCGCCGGCCCCCAGCCGCGTGATCAAACGCTCTTGGCGCGGATGCCCGGGCAGGGTCGCAAACACCCCCAACGACACGGGCTGGGTGCCGCGGTTGAGCACCACGCAATGCACCACCGCCCGCAAGCGGTCCTGCCCCTCGCCCCGCTCCAAGGTCAACTGCGGCTCTAGACTCAGCCCCGGCAAGCCCAACTCCAGCGGCGTGCTGAGCGTCAAGTCGTGGCGCCCGCGAGCGGTGAAGCGTGTGCGCACCGTCAGCGTATGGCGGCCCGCCACCGTGCTCACCGGAAAACGCAGCGTCACCGGCAACTGCGCCGTCTGCCCCGCGGGGATCGTGAAGTTCTGCTGGCTGGGCAGCGCCTCCCAGCCCGCAGGCCCGGCGAACGTCAACGACCCGCTGATCGACACCGGCCAGGGATTGCTCAGCCGCAGCATGCGCGGGTGCGGGGTCTGCCGGGCCACCAGCAGCGGCTGGTCGATGCCAAAGCCCGCCCGAAAAGCCAGCAAACGCGCATCCACCCCGGTGATGAACACCGGCCCATCGCCCAAGGGCACCCGCACACGCCGCTCGGTGCTCGCGTCCGGGTCCATCACATCAGCCTGCGGCATCGCGTCCACCGCCACGGGGTTGCCCCACACATCCACCGCCCGCACGTCCGGGCCCCACGCCACCTCGATCTCCCCGCGATGGGCAGGCGCCTGCTCGTTCCACGCCACCAGCAAGCCCGTCTCTTGGTCACCCGACCCCAGGCCCGCACCGATCTTCCGGAAGATCACCGCCCGCAGCCCCGGGGCCAAAGGCAAACGCCCCGCCGCCCGGTAGCCCACCAAGTGCCGCGCCGTCTGCGCCACCGCCGCCGCCGCCGGATCCGGGGTCAAACGCGGCAGGTCGCCATTGGGCTCGGCCACCCACGGCCGGTCCAGCGCCACCCCCGTGGCCTCCTGCTCCCACGCCGCCACCACACGCAGCGCCGCCTGGGCCATGCGCTCGGGCTGCCCCATCGCACCCACCGGCGGCAGGTGCATCACCCAGCGCCGCTGCGCCCCCCGCTCGGTCGGGGTCGGCCCCCCGCCATCGGTCCACGCCAACTCCCCCAAAGCCAAAGCCGTCAGCCCCGCGGGCCACACCGCCTGCCACCCCAATTCCCGTGCCTGCGCCACCGCAGGCCGCGGGCCCGTCAGCGCCCCGGGCAACACCAACAACAAATCCGGCGTCCAGTGACGCAGACGTTCGATCAACGCCGCCACCCGCTGCGCTGCCACCTCCCCCGCGCCACCCCCCCGCGCACCACCGGGGTGCCACGCCGCCACGCGGGCGCCGTCTTGCGCCACCAGCGGCTGCACATACTCAAACCACCGGCCCGCGGGACCGCCCAGCACCGTCGCCGCCGTCGCCCCGGGCCCGTCGCCAGCATACAATTCATCCGGCAGCGGATACAGCGACACCTCGGTCCGCAACCCGTTCGACTCGGCGCGATCAAGATAGCGCCCCACCGCCTCCGCCCGCGCGTGGACCGCCGCCCCCGCCGTGTCTCGGGCCATCGCCGAGATCACCGCCGAGCGCAAGCCCAGCGCGGCCACCAAGTCCGGAATCTGCTCCAGCGTCTGCGTCGCCACATCCTCGGCCAGCAGCGCAAAACGACTTAAATCCTGCATCGCCTGGGGCCTGCCGCCCCGGCTCAACGACTCGGCGGGCGGCAGCCACAGCACCGCGTGCGTGTCATGGGCAATCACCGGCGCGGCCTGCCCCGCCAAGCCCTCGCCCCCGGTGATCCGCAGCACCGCGCGGTAATACCCATAGGCCGGCAGCGGCGGCGCCCACCGCCACTGGTCCGCCGCCCCCCAGTTCAAAGGCCGCTGATCAAACGCCACCCGCCGCGCCCGCGCGTCATACAACGACAGCTCCGCCACCAAATTCGTCCCCCGCAGGTCGCGCACCGCCACCGACCAGCCAGGCGGCGTGCGCGAGCGCATCGCCCCCACCGGGCTGTCACTCACCACCCGCGCCTGCGGCAGCTGCTCGATCTCCACGTCATCGAACCACGCATCGCCGGTCACGTCCGAGGGCACCACTTGGTGCTCACCCAGCGGATCCAACCCGTTGGCCACCGGCTGCACCAGCTCCACCTGCAAACCCAGATAAGCCGCCCGCGGCCCCGTTTCATCCAGCACCAACTCCACCGTACTCCACGCCTTGGCCGTACGGATCCGCGCGGTCTGGCGCACCGTCTCGCGCAGCCGCTTGCCCTGGGCATCGATGAAATACGCCACGACCCGCGCCCCGGCATGCGTCAGGCCCTCGGTGCACACCGCCGCCGACAAGCGGTACCGCGTGCCCGGCACCACCGGCAGCCGCCCAACCTGCACAAAAGCCGCGCTGTTACCGCCCTGCAAGCCCAAGTGCAGCGCATACCCCTCCGGGTCGTTGCCGTCGGGGTTCGACGCCGACCGCCCCGCACCCCGCGCCGAATACCCCACCGGGTTGTAAGGCGGAAAGCCCGCCCGGCTCGTCAGGTCCGCGTGCAGCGCCAGCCGCTGAAAGTTCGCATCACTCGACTGCGGCGGCCGGCCCACCGCATACCACCCCGGCGGCAGCGGCACCCCGCGCCCCAGCTTCACACCCACATCGTTGGTCTCTTCAAAATCAAACACCGCCACACGCCGGTCGGGCCGAGCGCTGCCCCCCGCCGGCCGCGGGTCCGCCTCAGGCAGCCCCACCCCCGCACCCTGCCGCGGCAAACGCCCCGCCCCCGGGATCCACGGCGTGCGCTGCGACGCATCGCCCGTCCCGCTGCCGATCTCCAACTCATCCGCAGCCGCCTCCGCGGGCGAAGGCGCCGCCCCGTCCGCCGCCAGGGCCCCACCGGTCAGCGCCCCCCCCGCCAGCAGCCCCGCCACCCACACCCCAACCCTCACCCCGCGCAGCACAAGCCACACGCGGGGGCGCCACCCAGCGCGCAGCAACAGCCACAGACAATCCATCCCAGTCATGCCCCCGTTATCGGCCGAAGCGCCGTTCAGACGCTATCTCTTCGCCCCCGCACACCCCACACAGCGCCGCCCTGCCCTCACAGCGCCGCCAGCCGCTGAGCCCGGTCCTCAGCCACCAAGGCCGAAACCAACGGCGCCAGCTCCCCCGCCATCACCCCCTGCAGGTTGAAGCTCTGCCCCAGCCGGTGGTCCACCACCTGGTTGTCCTTCCAGCGGTACGTCCGGGCCCGCTCGCTGCGGCCGCCCGTGCCAATCAAGCTCGACCGCTTCTCCGCCCGCTTGGCGTCCTCCTCGGCCTGCATCCGCTCATAAATCCGCGCCCGCATCAGCTGCATCGCCTTCTGCCGGTTCTGAGCCTGGCTCTTGCTCTCCTGCATCCGCACCTCGATGCCCGTGGGCTTGTGGATCATGTGCACCGCCGTCGCCACCTTGTTCACGTTCTGCCCCCCCGGCCCCTGGGCCGTGGTCACGTGGATCTCCAGGTCGCTCTCATCGATGTCCACCTCCACCTCCTCAGGCTCGGGCAGCACCGCCACCGTCGCCGTGCTGGTGTGCACCCGCCCCTGGGTCTCGGTCGCCGGCACCCGCTTCACACAGTGCACCCCACTCTCATAGCCCAGCCCCTGCCACACCCCCTCGCCCGCCACCGTCGCCACCGCATGACGGATACCCCCCTGATCCCCCATCGACGCGTCCACCACCTCCAGCTTCCAACGCCGGGCCTTGGCAAACGTCTCGTACACCTGCAGCAGCTCCCCAGCAAACAGCGCCGCCTCCGCCCCGCCCGTGCCCGCCCGCACCTCCAAAATCACGCTGCCAATCGCCGCATCGTCCGCCGTCACCAGCTCCCCACTGATCTCACTCAGCAGCGCCTGGGCCCGCTGGGCCAGCTCCGGCTGCTCGGCCTTGGCCATCTCCACCAGCTCCGCGTCCTCACCCGCCGCCACGATCTCATCCGCCTCGGCCAGCTCCGCCACCACCCCTTGGTAGACCCGGTACTTCTCCACCGTCGGCGCCAAAGCCGCCCGCTTCACACTCAGCCGCCGCACCGCGTTGTGGTCATTGGCCACCTCCGGGGTCAGCAGCTGCGCCTCCAGCTCGGCAAACTGCTCCGCCAGCTCGTCCAGTTTCTCGATCAAACGTTGGTTCAGGTCGTTGGCCATAGGGGCGGGCTTGCGGTGAGTGTCAAGAGAAGCGAGGCGAGGCGCTAGGGCTTAGAGCCTAGAGCTTAGTAAGCACAGAAGGGCCACTTCGCGGCCGCGGAAAGCCGGCCGCAGGCCTCTGACTAGGCTCTAAGCTCTAGCGCCTAGCCCCTCAAGCCCCAGCGGCCCCACCCTCCCAACGAAAAAAGCCACGCCCCATGGCGTGACTTGGTCGTGTGGCAAAGCGCTCACGCCGCCAAGCGGCGGCTGCGGTTTACTTCTTGCCGAAGTAGTTGCCCGCGAACTTCTTCTGGAACTTCTCGACGCGGCCCGCGGTGTCCACGAACTTCTGCTTGCCCGTGAAGAAGGGGTGGCTCGCCGCCGAGATATCCACCTTGACCAGCGGGTACTCCTTGCCGTCTTCCCACGTGATCACGTCCTTGGACTGAGCCGTCGAACGGGTGATGAAATTGAAGTCAGCCGACACGTCGCGGAAAACCACGTTGCGGTACTTGGGATGGATATCAGGCTTCATGGCAGGTCATCTCAATGAGAAAGTCGATTGACGTCACACACGTCAGGGGTCGGTTCCGGCCCTCGCCAGAACGAATCGGAGAGTTTACCCCCCCCGGGCCCCACCGGC
>JALZVY010000269.1 GCA_023300125.1 Phycisphaera sp. | reverse complement strand
GCCGAACCCACCCAGGCCATCAACCTCAACACCGCCACCCGCGGCGAACTCATGTCCATCCGCGGCATCGGCGAGGTCACCGCCAACCGCATCATCGAATCGCGGCCGCATGCCAGCGTCGACAACTTATTGAAAGTCAACGGCATCGGTCCCGCGACGCTGACCAAGCTGAAGCCTTATGTGCGCGTGGAGTGACGTGGCGACCTGCGCACCGCCTCCACCCCTAGACATTGCATCACTCAGCCCGCGTCCTGGGGTCGCGTTCGGGGTTGCATTCGGGGTTGCATTCGAGGCCGCGTTCTGGGCCGCGTTCGGGCTCGATCCCTAAAAACTCAGTCGCACCGTCAGCCGCAGCGTGTCGATCTGGTCGTCGTCGGAGGTCTCGCCGAAGTAGCCGAGGTTGAAGGCTGTGCGGTCGTTGACCAACGCGGCGAGGCCGGCGCCGTAGAAGACGCTGCCGCAGTCGTCACCGGCCACCGCGACGCTGAAATCGGTCGAACCGCCGACGAAGCGGGCACTCAGGTCGTTGCGGTCGTAGTCGCTGTCGAAGGCGTCGCCGGTACCGGCGTTGAGGCGGGTGACGTCATTGCGTTTGCAGGCAAAGGTCAGAAATGCGTCAGCCGACCACCAGCCCAAATCGTGCGCTACCGCGGCAAGGTGTCGCTGACCAACGACCTGGTGCTGATCGCCCACAACAAAGCCCGCGGTCACCTACGCCAACACCGACAAAGCCAAGCGGCTGCTGGGCTACGCCCCCCAAACCTCGGTCGAAGCCGGCCTCGACGCCCTCTGGGCCTAGTACCCATCCCGCCCTGATTCAGCACCGTCGGGCTAACCGCCTGTCGGCACACACCCCATCTCCAGCACCACACCGCCGTCAGCCATTCACTCCAATGGCGTGTTTGATGGCTTCGTCGGTGGGTGACGTTTGGCCAGACACTACGTCGCTGTGCCCGGATCGAACAAAACACCGCCGACAGGCAAGTTTTCCATCGGTTGATCAAAGAATTTTATAAATTCATGCTTCCAAGATCCTGGCCCATTTACAAGCTAAGGACAACCCAATATTTCTGGTTTGACCTATTCGAACAATACCAGTAGCCTCATCCGATTGGATTTCAGTCTTCACTAAATACGGTTTGTTAAGATCTGAAATCATGTAGGACCTTTTGCCAGCCAAGGAAAACACCATGAATCAATTACGCCCAGTCCGTCATTTCAGCAAAGTCGGCCTGATCGCCATACTTGGTTTCGTCATGGTGGTTGGCACCGGATGTCGTAGTGTCGGAGGCCTCATCGGCAACAAAGATGCCGAAGCGCGATCTGGCACCGTCTGGAATGTTCCTGCCCCCGATATCGAACCGGTCGCCCCCGAGGAACGGACCGTTTACATCAGGGTCCGCAACATCTCCGACGCCACTGAAATCAACCTCACACCTGACATCAAGAGTTCGGTTCAGGATGCGGGATACATCTTGGTCGACGACCCCACCGAAGCCAACTTTCGGCTGCGCGCCTCGCTTCGTTTTTTCGGTGAAAACGAAGCGGGCGACTTGGGACAGTCACAAGCACGTCTGCTGGGTGGTATTTCTGGAGCGGGCATCGGATTGGGAACCTATGGCGTTGCTCGCTCTGCCGGGGGCAACTTCGGTGTCTCGGCCGGTGCGGGAGCAGCTGCTGGGGGCCTTGCCGGTCTTGCCATCACCAACCGGATGCAGGCCCGTGAATGGAACCTGATCATCGACATGGTGCTCGAAGAAAAGCAAGACACGCCTGTTCAGTTCACGGTTGCATCGGGCAAAGAGCGCGACAGCAGCACCGGCGCAGGCAACGCCGTGGTTGGACCCGGCGGTGGCGGCAACAGTGTTGCGGGCGGAGAAACGTCCAGCACTTCGACCAGAGCTGAGATCACCAAAACCAGCGACTACTTCCCCCACGGAATCCGCCTGACGGCCTGGGCACGCCAAATCGGTATGACCCAAGCAGAAGCCCTGCCTTTGCTCGAAGCCAAGATCCGTGCGGTGATGCCGCAGATCCTGCCCTAACAACCAGTGTCTTCAATGAAGGCGCCCCACATTTTCATCTGCTCGACGGCCGGTCATTACGACCGGCCGTTTTTTTATTGCTGCAGCCAATAAACATCTTTGTGTATTCCCGACGTACGCTTTGGCGTGTCGCGACAAGAGACGCGCTCAATCGAGACATAGCACCAGCACAATCGCCCCACGGGGCCATACAACACCAGGACGCTACGAATATTTATTGGGTTGAATAAAACATAGAGATAAAGCCACGCGTTAAGAACGACTCTTCTTATTGATTTAATTTTATGCCGTTTCACATCGTCTGTTTTGGGGTGGCTGAATTTGTAATTCATCGCACAGAGATACGTGGTGCTGAGCGACCTTGACAACTTCCCCACTGAATGCCCATCTTTTTATCGCTGCGTTGTGTTGAAGTTTGCTCGTCACGCCTCCCGCACATATCGCAAAAGCTCCACCACACCGCGGATGTGGCCCACATGCTTTGACCCCTTGCGGCTATCGTCATCCCCATGGCGACGACCCTTGAACACCTAGGTTGGGACAAACCGGTGCTGCCCGCAGCGGCCCGATGGCTGGCCCAGCGCTTTGGCGATCAGCTCGGCGAGGTGCTTCTGGTGGTGCCCGCGGCGCGGGCCGGGCGGAGGCTGACCGAATTACTGGCCGAGCGATTCGATGGCAAATCCTGGACACCGCCGGGGGTGACGACACTGCGCGCCCTGCCCGGGCGGCTGACCCAAGACGCAGCCCAAGACGCAGACCCCGCCGGTGAGCCGGTGCTGGAACCCCTTGCCGCGGACTGGATCCGGGCCACGCTGCTGCGCGATGCCGACCGCGGCGTGCTTGAAGCGGTGGTGCCGCGCCCGCCCGGATCTGATGATTGGCGGGGCTGGCTGGCCCTGGCCCGGCAGTTGGGACGCTTGGACGACGAGCTGGCCGGGGCGCTTTTGACCCCCGCCGACGTGCCGGGCCAGGCCGCCGAGCACGCGGTGGATTTGGGCATGAGCACCGACCGCTGGGTGGCCTTGGCCCAGCTGCAAGCGGGCTACGACTCGGCCCGCGGCGACCGGCACGACGCGGCGTCGATGCTGCGGGCCGCGGCACAGACCATGGCCTTGGGCCCCGCCGCGGCCGGGCCGGTGGTGCTGGTGGGCGTGACCGACATCGCCCCGGCCTTTGCCGCGCTGGTTCAGCGCTGCGACCAAGTCACGGCGCTAAGCCCCGTGCCCGCCGAGCACGCCACGGGGCTGGGGCCTGTGGGCCAGCTGCGCACCACCTACTGGGACGCCCGGGCGGTGATGGCGCCCGAGCCCATCGTGTGCGACCGACCATCGGATCAGGCCGCCGCCGCGGCGCAGGCGGCCCACGCGGGGTTGGCCGCGGCCGACCACCCCGCGCTCAACGTTCTTGCGCTCCTTCTCCACCGCGTTGGTCAGCAGCTCGATGTCCTGAAACAGCACAGCAGCACCGACGCGAGACATATTCAGAACGAAGGTCGGTGTCGGCGAGTGGAGGCGGGTGGGACTGTGCATATCAGGTGAAGGGAGCGTGAGGAACGGATTGCGGGTGTACAACGTATTTATAGCAGTAGTTTATGGGGCGGGGGGGGGGGGGGGGGGG
>JALZVY010000268.1 GCA_023300125.1 Phycisphaera sp. | reverse complement strand
GCGGGTGCGGACGGCGGTGAGCTGCTTGCTCTTGACGGGGTTGGCGATGATGTCGTTGTCTTTGCAGTGCTCGCCGATGACCTGGCCTTCGTAGCACTGAGCGCCCGGGGCGACGAAGAAGAACCCGCGGTCGTAGAGGCCGTTCGGGCGTAGGGGGGTGGGTAGCTGCCTTTGCGCCCGATGTCATGTCGTTTGCCGCGGAAATCGGCCGTTCAGTCGTCGCAAGGGGGCACAAAGAGACTTTTTTAGGCTCCGAGATGGACTTTTAGTCGAAATCATTGACGTACGTGGGTTTTAACGTACGATAATATCAACGTACGATCTTCGCATGCCCCACAGCTTTGAAAGCCTTCCTATATGGCTCAGCAAATTCACCCCAAAAATGTCGTCGGCCGGGACGCGCTCATTGCGCGTATATGGGACAAGCTCGAATCAGGCTCTATCCGCTTCACCGCCGAACGCCGGATCGGCAAGACTACGGTGATGAAGAAGATGCTGGCCGAACCCAGGTCAGGGCACACCCCGGTTTTCATCGACCTCGAAGGCGTGAGCCGACCGGATGAGTTCGTTGAGAAACTGCTCAACAGTCTTGGGCCTTTGTTGTCTACCACTCAGCAAGGAATGAAGGCGTTTAAAGATATCTGGGGAAAGTTGGAAGGCGTTGAGATCGGTTCGGTGATCAAGCTGCCGAAAATGGGCGAGGCCGGTTGGGCCGCAACTCTCGACAAGCTGTTCGAGGAGCTCTGCAAAACGCAAGGCGAAACCCGCGTCGTGCTTTTGCTCGATGAGTTGCCCTACATGCTGCAGAACATCGCCCTTGAGGGAGACGGCGGCACGGAAAATGCCCTCAAGATCCTTGACCGGTTGAGGGCCGCCCGCCAAGACCACCAGACACTCCGCATGGTCTTCGCCGGATCGGTGGGTTTGCATCATGTGCTCACCAGCCTCCGTGGGAGTACGCGTGCCAGTCAGCCGGTCAACGATATGGAGTTGGTCGAGATTAAACCGCTCTCGCTACCCGATGCGACCACTTTGACGCGGCGGCTCATCGCGAGTGAGAAAGTAAACGTCGCCTCAGAGGCCGCAGCCACCGTCGCCGAGGAACTTGCCAGGGCCACCGACTGCGTTCCGTTTTATCTGGAGCGACTGGTGTCACGCCTTGCGGAGCAAGATGCGCCCGCCACCCTTGAAGACGCGCATCGCCTCGTTCGTGAACACCTGACCGACGACCAAGACCGCTGGGAGATGGAGCATTTTCGTAGTCGCTTGGCTATCTACTACCTCGGGACGCACATGGGGGCCCAGGGCCAGATTGTTCGCAACGAAGACCTCGCTCGGGCCATGCTCGACTTCCTCGCCTCGGCCGACACGCCTCAGCCCATCGAAAGCATCTGGGCCGACCTGAAAAACCAACACAGCCTGGCCGACCGCAATCACGTGGTGCAGATGCTGTCGTCGCTAGCCAAAGACCACTACCTCATCGCGGACACCGACAAGGCCTACACCTTCCGCTTTCCGCTGATCCGTAACTGGTGGGTTGCCGCCCAGGGGCTTACATCATGAACCGCCGCAATACACCTTCTGCGTACACCCCGAGCAATACCAATCGAGATTTGCTGAACCGTATTTTCGTGCAACGAGCCACACTGCGCGAACGGCTGGCCGACCGGCTCGCTCGTAGCGTCACTACGGGAGACAAGCATCACGCTCTGCTGGTGGGGCCACGCGGTTGCGGTAAAACCAACCTCGTGACGCTGGTGATCCATGATCTCGAAACGCGGAATGATCTCGCCGACAAAATGCGCATCGCCTGGCTGGGGGAAGACGCCACCTTTGCCGCTCCGATCCACTTGGCCTTAGGCATCGCAGACAAGCTCGCTGAACTTTATCCGGGTGAATTTCCGGTTGAACCCCGCGATGCCGTTCGCGGCATGTCGCCTGTTGATGCCGCAATTGCGGTACTCCGCAACGTCGTCGCTCAGCTCGAAAACCGCACCCTGGTCGTCGTCACCGAAAATCTCGACCGTACCCTGGCCGCCTTTGGCGACTTGGGGCAGAAGCAAGTGCGGGCCTTTCTGCAGGAGACCTCCTGCTTCGCCACCCTCGCGACCGCGCAACAGCTAACGGACGATCTGTCCAGCCGTGACAAACCCTTCTTTGGGTTTTTCGATCTTCAACACCTCACGCCGCTCTCGGTTGATGACGCCCGCGAACTCATCGCCAACATCAGCCGTGAGAACGGCGATGCGAAACTTGTCGATTATCTTGGCACTGCGGAAGGCCGCTACCGGGTGCGGGCCCTGCACCATCTCGCCGGCGGCAATCACCGCATGTACGTGCTGCTCGCTGAGTTTCTGACCATGGATGCATTGGATGATCTGGTGGGGGCTTTTGAGGGAACGGCGGAAGAACTTACGCCTTATTTTCAAGAACGTCTGCGTTCGCTACCGCCTCAGCAAGCCGCCTTGGTTGAATGCCTGTGCAACGGCGGGCAGGCGATGAGCGTGAAACAGATCGCTGAATCCACCTTCGTAGAAGAACGTACTTGTGCCAAGCAGTTGGGCTTGCTGCGTAAAAAAGGCTATGTCGTCTCTGAGAAAAGCGGGAAGGAATCGTTCTATGACATGGCCGAGCCCCTCATGCGGCTATGTCTCGAAGTCAAAAACGAACGGGGCCGTCCGCTGCGGACCCTGGCTCGCTTTCTGCGGGTGTGGTTTCCTCAGGAGCGGCTGTGTGCGGGGAGTCATGAGGTAGGCTTGCAGGATCGCACTCGGGCTTATCTTCATCGTGCTGTGGAAGACGATTGTTCGTTCGAGCGAATCATCGCAAACGATCTTGGGGATGAATTGCAGGTGTGTCTTGACGAGCGCCGCTACGAACGGGCGGAGCGCCTGGCGGATGAGCTGAGTGTCGT
>JALZVY010000267.1 GCA_023300125.1 Phycisphaera sp. | reverse complement strand
ATGAGCGGGCCCATCGTCGGGGTCAACTCGCCCGCCGCATCCAGCGTGGCCGCGCCCAGGGTCCAGCCCAACTGATCGCCGTCGGCCACGGGCTCCAATGTCGCAAAGAAGCCGTCCACCGCTTCGGAAGGCGGGCCGTCACCAGGCATCTGAGCCAGCTGGCCCTTGAACTTCAACTTGGCCCCGATCATCAAGTCGCTGAGCGCAGCCCGGGCAGCCTCGGCCTCTTCGGCCGAAGCAAAGCGGCTGCTCATCCCCAGGCTCGGGTTGGCCCCGAACCGCACCGAGCCAGCGCCGCCGGTCATCTTGGCCAGCTTGCCCACCGCATCGGCCATTTCGGGGGCGCGTGCCTGCGGGTTCTTGATCAACTCAGCCCGCAGGGCCGGCGTCATGCGGAGGCCAAAGCGGATGCCACCGGCGTGGGTGTTCAGCGACGCGCCCAAGGCCTGGGCCGCATCGGCCGAGCCCGCCGCGGGCAACGCCGAAGATAAGTTTCCTGCGGTGTCGTAGGCGTGCACCCAGTCGCTGTCCACCACGTCAAAGGTGTACGTCTCGCTTTCACGCAGCTGCGAAAATGCCGCCGCCAACGCGGCTTGATCGAGGTCTGGGCCGGTGTGGATCAGCATCGTCTTGGTCGCCTCCATGTCACCTTGCTGGGCCGCCAAGACCATCAACACCCCGCGAACCCCGGCGTCCAGCATGGCCTGGTGAGAAGCCGTGAAGTCGGCCATGCCCGTGTCCAGCTGCGCCCCCAACGCGGCGGCATCGGGTTTCTGCTCGTCTTCCAACTTCGCCATCACCCGCGTCGCCGCGTCCAGGGCGGCGACCTTCAGGCTCGCGGGCGCCATCTCGGCCAAATCCATGTACACGCCGGCGAAAGCGTCTTCACCCACCAGCCCCGCGGGCAGGTCAAACGCCTTGTCCGCGCTGACCGCCGTGAAGCCCGCCGGCCCGCTGCCCCCTGCATCGCCGCTGCCGCAGGCGCCCAAACTCAGGCTCAATGCCAACGCCGCCGCGGTCGTGCCCGCAGCCCAATACCCCGTCAAAACCTTCATCACACTGTGTCCTTGCTGGCAAAACGCCGGTTGATAAAACCCCGTCCGTGCGGGGCATCTCGTGCCATCGGCCATGTCCACCGCGCACCACCGGTGCGATGCGATTCTGCCCAAGAATCCAACCGATAACATGCGCGCTTGGGCACAAGCGCAACCCCTCGCCTGAATCCCTTGAGAGCCACTGCACAGGTTCAAATCCGCGAAGGTGGCCCTTTTTACGCCGACCCGCACAAGGCCGACACCCGGATCAGCTCCGACACACTCCAGGCCTGGGCCGGGCAGCCGCGTGGGCCGTGGGTGCCGTCGGTGCCGGGCTCGGCGTCGAAGATCTCGTGGATCTGGCCAAAGCCCGCGCCGCAGAGATGCACGTGCAAACCGCTC
Source organism: Phycisphaera sp. (assembly GCA_023300125.1). GTDB lineage: Bacteria > Planctomycetota > Phycisphaerae > Phycisphaerales > Phycisphaeraceae > Algisphaera. Next base: position 8,184 of record JALZVY010000267.1, on the reverse strand, counting down.
AGCGCTTGCTGCGCTTCACGCCGCGCCGCGGGGGAGAAGTCGCCCACCCGCAGCACCGCCTCGGCGTAGCTGCCCAGGGGCCAAGGCCACACCGTGCCTTGGTGGTACGCGCTGTCACGGCTCATCTGATCGCCGCCGTAATGCGGCCGGTACGCCCCGTCGCCCGGGGCCAGGGTCCGCAGGCCCACAGGCGTGAGCAGGTGCTCGCGCACCGCCGCCACCGCGCCGGCGCGGGCGGCGTCCGACAGCGGGCTGCGCTCCAAGGCGCAGGCGATGATTTGGTTGGGCCGCAGCTCGGTGCTGGGCGTGCCGTCGGGGCGGACGTGGTCGATCAGCCCGCCCCCGGGGCCGCCTTCAAACGCGGCTTGAAAACCCGCGGCCACGCGCTGGGCTTGCTTGGCATACGCCTGCGACGCCTGCGGGTCGAGGTCTGCGATGCGCTGGGCCAGGCCCGTCAACGCGCTGTACCACAGCGCGTTGATTTCCACGCACCGTCCAGGCCGGGGGGTGAACACCTCTCCGCCGCAGGCCGCGTCCATCCAGGTCAGCTGGGTGTGGTCGTCGCCGGCCACGATCAGCCCGTCGTCGCCCACGGCGATGGGGATCGGCCGCCCGCCGTGGTCCTGGGCCGCGGTGCCGCTCAGGTGCGCATCCACCACCGCCCGCACCGCGTCAAGCAGCCAAGGCTCGGCCGACTCACCGGCCTCCTTCACGGCGTCGAAGTAGGCCAGCGCCGCATTCACAAACCACATCGACCCGTCCACGGTGTTGTAGTGGGCCAGCGTCGGGTCGTAATCATCAAAACGGTTGGGCACCAGCCCGTCGCGCAGAGCGTCGGCAAAGGCCCGCAAGGTGCGGCCCGCTTCCTCGTGCCGGCCGGTGGTCAGCATCAACCCCGGCAGGGCGATGAACGTGTCGCGGCCCCAGTCGGCGAACCACGGGTAGCCGGCGATCACCGTGGACAGCGCCTGCCCGCCGCGCTCGCGGCTGACCACAAAGCTGTCGGCGGCGCGGGCCAGCGTCTGGGCGTGGGGCACCCCCGCGGCCGCCAGAGCCTCCGCCGCGGCGTCTTGACGCACCCCGCGCGGCGCGGCCGCCTCTGGCCCAAGCCCAGGCGTGGATTCAACCCGGCGCACCTGCAGCGCGCCGCCGCGCAGATCGGCCCCTTGTCCTGGCAGATCGAATACGAAGCAGCCGGGGGTAAACAAGTCTTCGTGGTCGTCTTGGCCGCGGAAGGTTTCGCGGGGGTAGACCGCGCCGCGCCACACGTCCGGGCCCGATTCAAACCCAGCGCCTTGGGCCACCAACTCCGCGGTGTGTTCGCCGCGGGTGACGGTCGCCGTGTCTGCGCCGGCCTGCACGGTGTAGGCCTGCGCGTTCAGCCCGGTGTCCAGCGCATGAAAATCACGCAGCGGCAGCAGGGGCGTCACCCGCAGCGTGGCCCGGCCTTCCCAGCCGCTCACACTCCAGCTCAAGGTCGCCGCAGGCTCGCCGTCGTGCAGGGTCAGATCGCGCGTGACCCGCACCGGGCCCAGGGTGTAGGTCCAGCGCACCGTCGCCGCGCGGTCGCAGCGTTCAAGCGACGCGTAGCCTCCGGGCGCGTGGATCAAGCCGATGTCTTCGCCGCTGCGAAACAGCAGCGACGACAGGTCCAGCCGCTGGTCGGGCTGGACGCCGGTGCCGTGCAAAATCAGCTCATCCACCACCTGGCTCAGCACCACCACCCGGCCCACCGGCGGGGTGGCCGCGGCGACCAGCAGCCCGTGATAACGCCGCGTGTTCACACCCAGCGCCGTGCCCATGGCGTATCCGCCGGTGCCGTTGGTCAGCAGCCACTCGGCACGGCGCAGTGCCTCGACGCCTCCCGCGTCGCGGTGCAGCGTCAACACCCCGTCGTCGGGCGTGGGCGAGCCTGGTGCGCTGGGCGATGTCGGGCGAAGGGTCGTCATTGAAAAGCTTCCCGCGCCGCGGCGCAGTTGTCGGACATTCTGAGCAAACGGCCCATCCGCGCCACGGCCCATTCAAACAACGCGCCGACCGCGTGGCCGTGAAAACGCCCGCCGAGGAACCGCGCCGCCGCCACGCCGGTCACCGCGGGCAGCGCATCAGCGTTGGGTGGGGGGGTGAACGATTCCACGCGTCGAGTTTATCCGCACCCGATCAGCCCCGGCGGCGCTGCCGCGCCGTCTCGAAGGCCAGCACCGATGTCGCCGCCACGGTGCCCAGCGAAAGATCAAACGCCCGGGCGTAAGGGATCGCGATCTTCAAGCGGCAGCGATCCAAGAACGACCGCTTGATCCCGCGTTTTTCACCGCCGATCAGCAAAAACAGCGGACCGGTCAAGTCCGCGGCGTCCAGCGGCACGGCGTCGGGTGTCTCGGCGGCTGCGGCGATTTCCAGCCCCGCATCGTTAAAGATCTCCGCCGCCGCTTCGGGGTCTTCGGCCAGCACCATGGGCATCAACTCCGAGGCGCCCGCCGAGGCCCGCGCCACCACCGCGGCGCTGTCGGCCTGGGTCCAGTTGCGCGGCCGCACCACCACCCCGTGGCAGCCCGCGGCATACAGGCTGCGCAGCGCCTGACCAAAGTTAAAAGGGTCTTCCACCCCGTCGAGCATCACCACGAAAGGGGGGCCGGCCGCTTCGGCCTTGGCCGCCGCCAACAGATCTTGAGGGGTGACAAAACGTCGCTCGCCCACCTGGGCCAGCACGCCGCCGTGCTTGTCGGTGCCCGCCCGGTCGTCCAGCTCGGCCCGGGTCTGGGCAATGAGCTCCAGGTTCCGCCGCTTGGCGGCCCGCCGCAGCGGCTCCAGCTTGCGAAAGTCCATCTCCGCATCCACATACACGCCAGCCACCTCGCGCGCGTCGGCAAACAGCGCGGCCTCGGCGGCAATCAGGCCTTGCAGATAAATAGTTGGGTCAGACATACGGCGGGCTCGGGACAGGAGGCGGGCAGGCCCGCAACGCAGCGCCACGGTCACGAACCATAACGCTTCGGGCCGTTGACGTATTTCTTAAGGGTCCCGGCAGGCTGTCCAGCCCTGCGCCAAGGGCTTTCACCCACCCCCGCGTCAAACATGCAAAGGGGCCAACGTCAAAAGCGTCAGCAACTCCTGAGCCACCTGACCAAAGCGGCCGGCGGGGTCATCGGCCGTGCGTGCCACCAGCATGCCGCCTTCCAAAGCCCCGAAGACCACCCGGGCGGTCACCGCCACGTCGCCGGGCACCGACACCGACCCGTCGGCGGCGCCCTCGCGCAGCAGCGTCTCGATCACCCGGTGGTTCGCCTCATAAAAGCGGTTCAAAACCGCGGCCATCTCGGTGCCCAAGGTCGCCACCTCGGCCCCCAGCATGCCGCACGCGCACAACTTGCTGCCGTCGCTTTCACGCAGCGTCGAGGCAAACAAATCCAGATACGCCGCCAGCCGCTCGCCGCCGGTGCCACCGCCCGAGCGCACCTCCGAGACGTGTTCCATAAACCGTTTGTGATACCGCCCAACCATCGCCTCCAGCAGGTCGGCCTTTGTCGGGAAGTGGTAATGGATGCTCGCCTTGCGGATCCCCACCACCTGGGCCAGGTGCTGATAACTCATCGCGTTGGCCCCCACACGCTGGACCAGGTCCTGCGCAGCATCCAACAGCTTGTCACGGGTGTCGTCAGGCACGGGGCTCAGGGGGCAAGAGGAAGCGGCATCAAATCAGAGGCTTTATCGGCTCGATGTCACAATCGGTTTGATCAGTCTAAGACCAGGCGACGCGGTCAAGCGGCGCCTGATGAAAAAAAGGAGAAATCACTTGCCCACGAGGTACGTGCCTTGGGTCACCGCGGCAGCAGCTCGTAAAGCGGCTGCCACGAACGTGGTTTCTGCGATTTCTGAGTCCGTCGCCCCGGCCTTGCGTGCGGCTGTTTCATGAACCTCAAGGCTGTACGGACACTGGGTGGTCAGCGCCACCGCAATGGCCATCAGCTCTTTGTATTTCACCGGGATCTCTCCGTCCGCCATCGCGGCGGCGTCGAGGTCTCCAAACGCCTTCATGGCGCTGGGGGCAAGCATGCCCAAGGCGGGGAAACGTTCGAGGTTTGATGCGTCGTACATCAGGCAGGGACCCAAAAGGGGGTGTTGGGGCAAAACGGAACACAGGAGACCGTTTTTAGTTGCGGCCCGCCATCACGCCGCCATCGACTGGCAGCACGGTGCCGGTGATCCATCCCGCTTGCTTCGAAGCCAAGAACAGGATCGCCGAAGCGACATCGGTGGGCTGACCGTTGCGGCCCAGTGGGTGGAACGCGTTGAAGGTCGGCAGCACTTCAGCAACCTGCTCTTCAGACATGAACGTGCCGTACACAGGGGTTTCAACCACCGCAGGGGCCACCGCGTTGATGCGGATCTTGTCGCCGGCCAGCTCGATGGCCAGGTTCTTCACCATCTGGTGAACACCCGCGTTGGCCGCGGAATACGCCGCCGAAGGCGTCGCGCCCACGGCCTGCAGGGCCCACATGCTGCCGGTGTGCACGATGGCACCGCCGCCGCGCTTCTGCATGGCCTTGGCCGCGGCCTGAGCCATGAAGAACTTGCCCTTGAGGATGATGTCCAGGAACTGGTCGTAGTCTTCTTCGGTGGCCTCCAGGAAAGGCTTGGGGGCAAAAATGCCCGCGTTGTTGATCAGCACGTCCACGCCGCCAAAGGCGTCGGTGGCCAGCGCCACCAGGGCCTGGGCCGTGGCGGGGTTGGCGATGGTGGCCGCGTGGGTCTTGACCGACGCGCCCGAAGGGTCGATTTCTTTGGCCGCAGCCTCCAGCTTCGCGGCGTCACGGCCGTTGATCACCACCCGGGCGCCTTGGGCGACGAGCTGCTTGGCCACCTCTTTGCCAATGCCTGAGCTACCGCCGGTCACGATCGCAACTTGGTTCGAAAAATCCATGGTCTGGTCCTTAATGAAGGGGGAAATAGCTGGGATGACAACACGCCAACCCAAGGGGGTGAAGTAATCTACCTATCGGAAGGTAGGCACGCCACTCCAACAGACCTTTTTTTCATATTTAAATATAAGTCATTTATTTACGTGTTATTGCCAGCTTCACGGCAAACCGCCTAAATCCCCAACCCCGTGCGGATTTGCCGCTGCACCGCGTCACGGTCCAACGAACCATCCACCCGCAGCACCAGCCCCTTGTCTTCAAAAAGGTTCAGGGCCGGCACGGTTTTCTCGGCAAAATCGTTCAAACGCTGCCGCAGAGCCTCTTCGTTGTCGTCCGGACGGGCGGTCAACGCCCCCCCACACACGTCGCAGGTGTCCGCCACCTCGGGCCGGTGGAAAATCAGGTTGTAGTCCAGCTTGCATTGCCCGCACACCCGCCGGGCCAAGGCCCGCTCCATGGTCACTTCGTGAGACACATCCACATGAATCACCTTGTCGAGGCCGTAGCTTTCCAGGAAAAACTGAGCCTGCTCGACGTTTCGCGGGAAGCCGTCGAGGATGAAGCCGTAGTTCCAGTCGTGCTCGTCCAGACGCCGGCGGATAATGGTCTCGACAATCTCATCGGGCACCAGTTCCCCGGCATCGATCAGCCGCTTGATCCGCGCCGCCAGCTTGGTGTGCGCCTGCACGTGCCAGCGGAAGATGTCCCCCACTGAAAAGTGCGACAGATCAAAGTCTTGCTTAAGCAGCTTGGCTTGGGTGCCTTTTCCCGAGCCCTGGGGGCCCATGATGATGTACTTGTGCATGGCGGCGAAGGAGCAAGGAATGGGTGCCGGGGCTTCAAACGCCCCCAACGGCATCACCTGAAGATACCCGGTCCCGTGGATGCCACGGGGTCCGGGGGGGCGAACTTCACCTAAACTCACTCATCTATGCCCGAAGTCCAATCAAAAACCCTGCCCAACGGCCTCACCATCCTCGCCGAACCCGTGGCCGGGGCCCGCTCGCTGGCCGTGAATCTGCTGACCCCCGCAGGCCTGGCCGCCCAACCCGACCACCAAGAAGGCGTGGCCCCGCTGCTGGCCGAAATGGTCCTGCGCGGGGCCGGCGGGCGTTCCAGCCGCGAGCACTCAGACGCCATGGACCGCCTGGGCATGCACCGCTCGGTGTCGCCCTCGACCCGGTTCATGCGCTTTGGCGGCACCCTGATCGGCGACCGCTACGCCCAGGCCCTGCCGCTGTTCTTTGATCTGCTGACCGCCCCCACATTGGACGACGACGCCCTGGAACCCGCCCGCGACCTGGCCCTGCAGGCCATCGCCGGGCTGGACGACGCCCCCCAGCAGCGGGCCATGATCGAATTGCGGGCCCGGCACCAGCCCGCACCGCTGGGCCGCAGCAGCCTGGGGGTGAAAGAGCACCTCCAGGCGATCACCGGCGCGGAGGTGCGCGCTTTTTGGAAAACCCGCTGCGTGCCCGAAGGCTCGATCCTGTCCTTTGCCGGGGCATTTGATTTCGAATCCTTGTGCCGCGTGGTCGAAGACACCCTGGGCGCCTGGTCGGGCCACGCCGGCCCCGAACCCGCCGTGACCCCGTCGGTGGGCGGCACCCACCACCTGCACGCCGACAGCGCCCAAGTCCACATCGGCCTGGCCTACAAGGCCGTGGCCGCCACCCACGCCGACCGCGCCCTGCAGTCTGCCGCCGTGGCCGTGCTCTCAGGCGGCATGTCGGGCCGCCTGTTCACCGAAGTCCGCGAAAAGCGCGGCCTGTGCTACAGCGTCTACGCCCGCTACGCGGCCCAAAAAGACCGCGGCGACATCACCGCCTACGCCGGCACCACCGCGCCGCGGGCCCAAGAAACCCTGGACGTGCTCACCGCCGAGCTGCGCCGCCTGTCCCAAGGCATCGACGAAGGCGAGTTCCGCCGCGCTGTGGTGGGCATGAAAAGCCGCCTGGTCATGGAAGGCGAAAGCACCGGAGCCCGCGCGTCCTCGATCGCCAGCGACCAATACCTCTTTGGCCAGCCGCGCACCCTGGCCCAAGACGCCGCCGAGGTCGACGCCCTGACCCTCGACGCCCTCAACGACTTTGTGAAACGCAGCCCCGCGGGCGAAATGACCCTGGTCACCCTAGGGCCCGAGGCTCTGAACTTCGCTTAAGCGGGGTGGCTCGCCGGGGTTGGGGGTTCGGGGTTGGGGGAAGACGCAAGCGTGCGTGTGAACCGCGGCCCATCGAAAGATTTGAGCCCTGTATGCCCCAACCCCCAATCCCCAACCCCCAACCCCCGCGGCAAAGCCGCGTCCTCATCACCGCCGGCCCCACCCGCGAGCCGATCGACGACGTGCGCTTCATCAGCAACCGCAGCAGCGGGCAGATGGGCCTGGCCCTGGCCCGGGCCGCCGCCGAGGCCGGACACGCCGTCACCCTGCTGCTGGGCCCGGTCATGCTGCCCGCAGCCCTGGGCGACGACGTGCAAATCATCCGTTTCAGCAGCACCGCAGACCTGCAAGCCCTTCTGACCCAGCACTTCCCGGCGTGCGACACCCTGGTGATGGCCGCCGCCGTGGCCGACTACCGCCTGGCCAGCCCCCGCACCGGCAAGGCCCCGCGCAGCGAAGGCATGCGGCTAGAGCTCGAACCCACCCCCGACCTGGTGGCCGGCCTGGCCGCCACCAAACGCGCCGATCAACGCGTGATCGCCTTTGCCCTCGAAGAAGCCGCCGTGCTCGAAGAACGGGCGGCCGAGAAAATGCAGCGCAAAGGCGTGGACGCCATCGTCGCCAACCCGCTGGCGACCATGGACGCGGGCCGCGTCGCCGCGGTGCTGCTGACCGCCGATGGCCAGCGCCACGAGCCGCCGGCCACCGCCGGCTCGGGCTCCGACGGCCCGGGGCAGACCAAAGACGCCTTCGCCCGCTGGCTGGTGGCCTGGTTGGCCCCGGCCGGCGGTGGGGCGGGCGGGCAAACGGGCTAACCCCCCACATGCGGCCCATCGGGGTGGGGCCGCCGGGGGGGCCGCCGGGGGGGGCCGTCGGGGAGTCCGCCGGGGCTTGATCTGCGGCCCCCTAAAACTCGCTGCCCGCTAAAATCTCGGCATCGCCACGCCACCCCCCTCATTATCGACGCCGTCCGCCGCCTCCACCACGCCGCGCCAGCCCACCGCCTCCGACACCGCCCGGCGCCTGCGCCGCGACCAGCGGCTGCTTCTGCTCATGCTCGGCCGGGTGCTGGACCGCTTTGCCGCCCCCGGGCTGCGGCAAGAG
>JALZVY010000266.1 GCA_023300125.1 Phycisphaera sp. | reverse complement strand
GGCCCCGGCCCCGGCCGACGCGATGACACGACGCTCCGCTGTGTCGACCCCGCTTTCCCTCACGACCCCCGCCCCCTTGCAGGCCGCCCACTGATGCCGACGATCGCTGACAAACTTGCTGGGCTGTGGCCCGAGATCGTGATGCTGCTGGGTGCTGTGGCCTGCTTGGCCGCGGGCTTGAGTGCCAGCGCCCGGACCCGGCGCCTCACCCCCTGGATTGCGGGGGGGACGATGGCTTTGGCTTGGATCTTCGCGCTGTGGACGGGCATCGATGCGGACCACCCCCTGGGGCTGGGCGGGGTGGTGACGTATGTGAAGTGCTTGGTTTTGGTGCTGGGCCTGGTGCTGCTGTTGGTGTGCGCCGGCGTGCCCGAAGGGCTGAAGCAAACCGCGGCCGCCGAGGGCGCGCGTTTTGATCCGGGCCTCTCGGTGCGCGGCGAGTTTTACTTCTTCTTTTTGCTGAGCATCACCGGCGTGATGCTGACCGCCGGGGCCACCGACTTGGTGTGGCTGTTTTTGGCGCTGGAGCTGACCAGCCTGCCCACCTATGTGATGATCGCGATGACCCGCGACCGCACGGTGGCCCACGAGTCGGCGGTGAAGTACTTCTTCTTGGGTGCTTTGTCGGCGGCGATGTTCCTTTACGGGTTTGCGCTGATCTACGGGGCCACGGGCTTCACCGAGTTTGGCCCCATCCGCGATGCGGTGGCGGTGTCGTCCGAGACGGGCCTGAGTGATCCTTCGCCGCTGATGCTGATGGGCATCGTGCTGTCGGTGCTGGGGCTGTGCTTCAAGGTCGCCGCGGTGCCCATGCACGTGTACACCGCTGACGTGTACCAAGGGGCTGCGACCCCGGTCACGGCGTTCTTGGCGGTGGTGCCCAAGGTCGCGGGCTTTGCCGCGCTGATCATGGTGCTGCACCTGCTGGGCCTGGACCGCCTGCCCGAGCCGGTGCTGTATCTGCTGGGGGCCATCGGCGTGCTGACCATGACCGTGGGCAACGTGCTGGCGTTTGTCCAGACCAACCTGAAACGGGTGATGGCTTACAGCTCGGTGGCCAACTCGGGCTACATGATGCTGGGGCTGATGGCGGGCTTGGGCGTGCCGGGCAATGCGCTGGGCAACGGTCCGGCGGCGGTGCTGTTTTTCTTGCTGGCCTACGGCTTTGGCAGCATCGGGGCCTTTGCGGTGATCGCGGCCCTGGCGGCCCAGCGCAGCCCGGACGGCGCGGACCACACCGACGCCACGGGCGTGGCCGACGACCTGGAATACGACGACCTGGCGGGCCTGTGGTGGCGCAGCCCGGTGTTGGGCGGGGTGATGCTGGTGAGCATGCTGACGTTGGTGGGCATGCCGCCGCTGTCGGGCTTTATGGGCAAGTTCTTCTTGATCGGCGGCGTGCTGAACGCGGGCTTCTACGGCCTGGTCATCGTGCTGGTGATCAACTCGGCCATCTCGGCGGGTTACTACCTGCGCATCGCCATGCTCACGTTCTTTGGTGAGTCGTCGAGCGCGCCGGCGGTGATCCTTCCCGAGGGCCGGCGTGGACCCCGTGTGGTGGGGGCAGTGATCGCGGGCATCGCGGGGCTGCTGATCGGCGGCTTACCGGGCAACAGCGTGGTGCGCAACGCACGCGAAGCCTTTGAGCCTGTGCCGGCCCCGGCCAGCGCAGAGCCTGAGACGGTGCAGGCGGCCGCGGACGAGAGCACGGCGTCTGCCCCGGCGGTGGCGCGTTCGCAAGCGGCGGGGCTGGCGGATGCGGTGCCCACGCCGTGATGCGTGAGATGCATGCGGGGGGGGCACGCGGTGCTATGACGTGGTTGTGTTGAGGCAGGGCTTGACCGGCCGTGAGGTTTCCGGCGTGTGGCTGGGTGTGGGCGTGGGCGGAAACCGCGTTGTGAAAAACCAGATGAGTGCGACGGGCTGAAAAAAACGAGGCGATGCAGCGGACGCTGCGTCGTGCTTGTCTGTGCCTGCGTCGTACTTGCCCCGTGCTGCCGCTGCGTACGGCGCCGCGCCGTGCCGTGGCCGTGTGCACGGCGGGGCGTAGAAGGGCCAGGGGATGAGGTGTTGGGCCCGCGCAACAAAAAACCCTTCTGGGGTTAACCAGAAGGGTTCTTTGAGAAGCGAGAGTGACGGGGGTCGAACCCGCAACCTCCGGATCGACAGTCCGGTGCTCTAACCAATTGAGCTACACTCCCGTTTGTGGGATGCCGGTCGCTTCAGACCGGCCACACAAAATAGCGTTGGGATCTCGCCTGTCAACTGCGGCGGGTCCCTTGGCCGTTCTTATTTTGCAACCTCGGGGATCGGCGTGATGTCGATCAGTTCGCTGACGTCGCTTTCACCGGCTGCGGGGGCGGTTTCGGCGGGGGCGGGAGCGTCGACAGGGGCCGCAGGACCGCCCAGTGCGGCGGGCAGGGGCACGAGGTAGATTTCGACGCGGCGGTTGGTGGCGCTGCCCTTGCTGCCGTTGGGCTCGACCGGGCGGTATTCGCCGTAGCCCGCGACGCTCATGCGTGTTTCGGGGATGCCCGCGGCGGCAAAGGCTTTCATGACCGACACGGCCCGTGCGGTGGAGAGGCCCCAGTTGTCGCCGTATTGCTGGCGGTTCAGGGCGTTTTTCATCGGCACGTTGTCGGTGTGACCGGCCACGCGTACTTCGTATTCGGCGGCGACTGGGGCGTTGAGCACGTTGGCGAGCTTGTTGATGCTGGGCACGGCGGCCGAACGCACGTCGGCTTTGCCCAGGGCGAAGGTGACGTCGCTGCGGAACTGAATCGCGCCCGTGGCGCTGTCGTAGCTCATGAGGTCGGGGTTGGCCTGGGCGAGCTTTTCCAGCTCATCGGCGAGCTCGACGGGGATGGGGGTGGTGCCGGCGCGGTCCAGCAGGTCACGCAGGCGGGTGATTTCGGCGTTCAACTCGTCGCGGCTGGCCTGGGCGTCGCTCAGCTGGCTCTGCATCTCCAGGTTGGGGTTGCGGGTGCCGCGGAGGATGTCGATCTGGCGGTCCTTGTCGGACAAGCGGGCCTGCAGATCCAGGATCTGGTCTTGTGCCGTGCGGTACTGGGTGCGGTAGCGGTCGATCTCACCTTGCGGCTGGCAGCCGGTGAGGGGCATCAGGGCGGGCAAGGCCAGGGCGGCCGCGGCGAGAAGGTGCTTGCGGTGCATGTCGATAAAGTCCTAAGGATGGGGAGGCGGTCGAAGCGATCGCTGTTCACGCAGAGTCTACCATGAGCCTTTCAGAGCCGTCCCTGAGTCGCACGGGTCGCTGTCATGACTGAACCGATTTTTTATCTCGCGGCGGCCGTCCGGGGCTTTGGGGCGGATCCGGAAGCGGACACGGTGGTCGCGCAGGGCGGCGTGGTGACCGACGCGGGCACGCGGTCGCAGATGCGCCGTGTGCACGGCAGCCCGCGGTCGACGCATGCTCTGCCGGGCTGCCTGCTGCTGCCGGGCTTGATCAACGCCCACACGCACCTTGAGCTGACGGCCATCGGCCCCCAGCCCTACGGGGGCGATTTTGTGGACTGGGTGGCGATGCTGCGTGAGCAGGCCCCGGGCGGGGGCCCGCCCGAGG
>JALZVY010000265.1 GCA_023300125.1 Phycisphaera sp. | reverse complement strand
ATGAAGCGCCTCGAAGGCGAAGTCCGCGACTTTCTGGGCCAGATCGGCGGAAACCAAGCCGACCTCGAGTACACCGGCCTCACCGTCGATCCGCACCTCTTAAAAGGCATCGAGATCAACCCTCGCGCCGCCGCCCTCACCGACCTCGTCGCCGGGGCCGACGACGCTGCACGCTTCGAGGCGGTCACCGCCCAGCTGCGCGACGGCATGCCCGGCGGCACGGGCCTGGCCGATCAGCTCGACACCGCCCGCGGGGTGTTCGCCCGCTAGAACGGGATCCGTCAATATCTGGGCGGGGGCACATTGGCGAGGATCGGCCAGGCAACACCACACGAGACAAGGCAAGACAAGACAAGACGCTGAAGCACTCCACGTGGACGCCCACCGATCTGCCCTGCAAAATCTCCCGCCCCAACCCCACACCACACCACCAACCCCAAAACCAAAACCAAAAAAGCGGCCCGTAAAACGGGCCGCTTGTCTTGTTATTCAAATTGGATCGCCAAAAGGCAATCTCACGCCCGGCGGCGACGGCCGGCAAGCAGACCCAGCCCAGTCAGGGCCATCACTGCCGTGGCAGGCTCGGGCACAAGCACCGACTGCAAACCCGTCAGGTCCAACGTGTTGAAGTTGCTGGCGACAGCAAAACCCGTTGCAACCAAGTTGGCATTGCCCGTTTCAGGCACAAAGAATCCGTTGGCGTCGTAGGTTGTCTCGAAGGTCTGCTGGAACGTGTGGAACCAGATACCCAAATCTTGAGCCACTTGCAGACCAAAGAAGTCATTGCCCGTGGGGCTTGGCACCGCGGGGGAATGACCATTGATGCTCGACGCATCGATGTCGACGCTGAAGGTCCGTGACCCATCGGTGTTTTCCACCACCGACGCGTCGTTCAAAAAGTCGGCCGAGGTCCCCAGGCCGAACGAAGTCGCCAAGGTGTCAGGAGCAACCGAGCCATCGATCGCGGCCTGCTGGAAATCAGCAAAGCGGAACGACGTGGCCGAGTCGGCACCGTTGTAGGTGTACAGCGAAACGACCGGCGTACCCTCACGCGTTGCGTCGAAGTACAGGGTTGCAATCTCACCGGTGCGACCTTCGAGAGCGTTTCCATCGCCAATCACCAGCGAGAAGCTGTTGACTTCGCTGCCCGAGGTGTTAGGGGTCAACGTCGCTTCAAAAGTGAACTGCTGGGTGCTGGGGTTAAACGTGGTCCGCAAAGCAGACACGTTTTCATCATCCAGAAACCCAGGCGTGACTGCCGGCAGGAGGCCGGCGGCATCGGCTTGGAATTCGTAAAACGCATCCGAGGCCTGAGCAACGGACGTAGTGCCCACAGCTGACACCGTAAGCACTGATCCGGCTAGCAATCCTGTGTATGTCGTACGCATGCTCTTCTCTTCCTTCTCAAAAACTGAGGCGTCACAAGCCATTGTTAGGCCACTACAAACGTCTGGGGGGTGCGAGTGAAAAACGTCAACCCACGTCCCAGACTGAACTCCTTCAAGCTTTGCGGCAAGCCACGCTCATCGCAAAGACACTCTTCATAACGGCGTGGAGTTCATCGAGAACCACCGTTAAGAAACCACACTCGTCAAAAAAGTCAATTCTCACATCCGTGCGAAATGACTTTCTCTCCAAGAGAAGCAAGGCCCGCGTCAAACGCTCAAAACCAAGCTCAACACATAGTACCCTCACCCCCCCCCCTCGTCTAGCGTTAAACTTAGAAAAACTTAGGAAATATCCTAAAATCCGGCCATCCCCTAGCCCCCTCGGGGGCGACGACGACGCAACGATACGCCCCACTTCCTGTTTACTATAAAGACTTTATGCGCATCACCACCTGGAATGTCAACGGCCTGAGGGCCGCTCTCCGCAAGGGCTTCGCCCAGCACCTCGAACAGATCGCCCCAGACGTGCTTTTGCTGCAAGAAGTGCGTGCCTTCCCCGAACAGCTTCCAGACGACTGGGCCGCCCCCGACGGCTGGCACGCCACCTGGCACCCCGCAGTCAAACCCGGCTACGCCGGCACCGCGGTCTGGACCCGCAACCCCCACAAGGTGCTGGGCAAGGGCCTGGACGACGGCATCGAAGACACCGAAGGCCGGGTCCTCCGCGTGCAGACCCAAGACCCCAACGGCAAGCCCGTCCGCGTGGCCAGCGTCTACCTGCCCTCGGGCTCCTCCTCTGAGGTCCGCCAAGAGGCCAAAGAAACCTGGATGCAGCGCTTCGCCCCCTTCGCCGCGGGCCTGCGCACCGCCCGCACCCCCACCCTGATCGGCGGCGACCTCAACATCGCCCACACCGAGCGCGACATCTACTACGCCAAGAGCAACCAGAAGCAGTCGGGCTTCCTGCCCCACGAGCGGGCCTGGTTCGGCGACCTGCTCGACACCGGCTGGCGCGACGTGGTGCGCGAACACGCCGGCGACGTCGACGGCCCCTACAGCTGGTGGAGCAACCGCGGCCAGGCCCGGGCCAAAGACCGCGGCTGGCGGATCGACTACCTGCTGGCCAACCCCGCCGCGGGCAAGCGCTTCGCGTCGGCCACCACCCACCGCGAAGCCGGGCTCGCCTGCTCGGACCACGCGCCGGTGTCGGTGGATCTGGAGGACTGACGCGGGCTCTGAGCGTGGACCGCGGCTTGAGAAGCCTTGGACTTTAAAGGCAGGTCTCACGCAGAGCCGCGGAGTGCGCAGGGGCAAGACAGGGGAAGACCATCCCAGCGCCACGCCTCGACTGCGTTCAGATCAAGCCAGCGCTTCGC
>JALZVY010000264.1 GCA_023300125.1 Phycisphaera sp. | reverse complement strand
GCGCCGCCCGGGCGGCGCTGGGATGGGTTTGCACATCAAAGCCTGTGACCTTGGCGCTGCCGGCGGTGGGCCGCAGCAGCGTGCCGATGATGCGAAACGCGGTGCTCTTGCCCCCGCCGTTGGGGCCCAAGAGCGCGAAGGCCTCGCCCGGGGCCACGGACAAGTCCACGCCCGCTTGGCCGCCCAGCGCGTCTTCTTGCGCTTTGGCGTAGCGGTGGCGGAGGCTTAGAAGCTCGACGGCGGGGGCCGGGTCGGTCGGCATGGCGGGGGAGCTTTCGGGGGTCATCGTGCGTCAGCCACAATCGCGGTCAGCACCGCGGGCAGGTAAATCAAAGAAGCAAAGAACATGCGCCGGGCCGCGACACGCACCTCTTGGGGCGTGGCATCGGCATCACGGGCCTGCTGGCGCCAGCGCAGGGCGGTGAAGAGGAAGACCGCACCCGCCACCAGTGTGACGATGAGCGACACCACCCCGCTGTAGCCCAGCAGCGTGGGCAGGGCCCCCAGGGGCAGCAGCACCACGCACCAGGCGATGGATTCCAGATAAGACGTGCGGCCGGTGGGGTCCAGCACCGCGTGCATGTGCATGCCGCCCGCGGCGTAGTCGTCGCGGTACAGGTAGCCGATGGCCAAGAAGTGCGGCAGCTGCCACACGAACATCACCGCAAACAAAATCCACACCGTGCCTGCGCCGGCGCCGTCGGTTTCGCCGCCGAGCAGCGTGCCCGACACCGCGGCGTAGCCGATCAGCGGGGGGATCGCCCCGGGGATGCCCCCGAGGTAGAGCGCCGCCCGGGTGCGCTTTTTCAGCGGGGTGTACACCAGCACGTAGCCCACGATGGTGGCTGCCGCCAAGGCCGAAGCCAGCGGCGACCCGGCCAAGCACACCAGCCCCTGGCCCAGCAGCGTGAGGGCCGCGGCCAAGGCCAGGGCCTCGCTCACCGGCACCCGGCCCGCGGCCAGCGGGCGGCGGGCGGTGCGGGGCATCAGGGCGTCGGTGCGGCGTTCCCACACCTGGTTGAACACGCTGGCGGCCATGCACGACAAGCCCGTGCCCGCCAGCACCGCCAGCAGGCTGCCCCAGCTCCAGCCGGTGTAGCCCGAGCGGTGGCCCAAGAAAAAACCCACCGCGGTGGTGATGATCACCATGCGCGCGATGCCGGGCTTGACCAGCGTTTTGTAGTCGGCCGCGCGGCTTTTCACCGCGGGGGCGTTTTGGCCCGCGCTGTTAACGCTGTTGGCGCTGTCCGCAGCGGTGGAGGAAGCGTGCGTCACGCGGCGGCTCCTGCGGGGGTGAGCCGCACCCGCACCGCCAGCCACACCGCGGTGGCCAGCAAAGCGGCGCCGCAGGTCTGGTGCAGGGTGGCAAAGTTGGCGTCTTCGCCCGAGGCCACGGTGGCGATGCCCAGCATCACCTGGGTGAACATCAACCCCGCCAGCAGCACCGTGGGCACGATCACCGCGCTCAACCCACCGCCGCCGCCGCCGTAGGTCACCAGCATCAAGCCCGCCAGCCCCAGCCCCGCGGCAAACACCGCGTAGCCCATCACCCGGTGGGTGAAGTGCAGGTGCACCTGCCACGCTTGATAGGTGCCGCCTTCAGACTGATAGCCGAAGCGCTCGGGCAGCTTGTCCTGGGGATAGGCGGCGATGGCCTGGGCCAGGGCCGCGTCGTCGGCGGGGGGCATCAGCTGGCCGTAATGCAGGGGCCAGTCGGGGATGGCCAAGGCCGAGTGGCTGTGACGCACCGCCGAGCCCAAGGTCAGCTGCAGCAACAGCAGCCCCACCAAAGCCACCGTGAGCAGCCGCATCAGCATCGGCCCGCGCTTGCCGGCGTGCCCGATCCAGCGCTTGCCCACCGCCGCGGCGGCGATCACGGTGAGTCCCAGGTAAATCTGCCCCGTCACGCCGTGGATGCCCGCCAGCAGGAACGAGTTGTGGTTCACCCGGTACGCCCCCAGCACGCCTTGGGCGATGACAAAGAGCAAAACCACCACCGCCAAGGCTTTGACCCAGCCCCGCTGCCCCGCCGAGGGCCGCATGACCCCGATCAAGAACAGGATCGCGGCAAAGCCCACCGCGTAGCCCATCAGCCGGTGGGCGTGCTCCAGGCGGGTGTCGAATTCGTGCCACCAGTCGTTCACCGGGGTGATCAGCGACAAGGTCCCGGCGGTGGTGAACCCCCCGGGCACGGCCATTCCAGCGTCGTGGCTGGTCACCAAGCCGCCCAGGGCCATCATCGCAAAGGTGGAGGCCACCAAAAGGGCGGCCACGGCGAACAACCAGCGTCGGTAAGAAGGGGCAGTGTGTGTCATCACGGTCCGGCATTGTAGAGCCCCCGTTGTTCTGCGGCAGGGTGCCCCGTTCCCCCGCCCAGAAGCGCCCACGCGGCGTGAAGACGACCGGCTCTGATACGATTCACGGCCTATGACACCCGCATCGCCGAGCCCCGCTTCCCCGTCCGACCCCTCGTCTGCGCCCGCCCCCGGCGATGGCCGGCGGGTCGAGATCTACGACACCACCCTGCGCGACGGCACCCAGGGCGTGGGGGTGTCGCTCACCCTCACCGACAAGCTCAACATCACCCGGCTGCTGGACGAGCTGGGCGTGGACTTCATCGAGGGCGGCTACCCCTTAAGCAACCCCAAAGACGTGGCGTACTTCCAAGAAGTCCAGAACCTGGACCTCAAGCACGCCAAGATCACCGCCTTTGGCATGACCCGCCGCAAAGACATCAAAGCCGCCGACGACCAGGGCATGCAGGCCCTGGTCGGATCCGGCGCCCCGGTCATCGCCGTGGTGGGCAAAACCTGGGACCTGCACGTCGACGAAGTGCTGCGGGTCAGCCGCGACGAAAACCTCGCGATGATCCGCGACTCGGTCGCCTTCTGCGCCCAGGCCCCCGGCGTCGAGCAGGTCTTCTACGACGCCGAGCATTTCTTCGACGGCTACCGGGCCAACCCCGACTACGCCCTGCAAACCCTCAAAGCCGCGGTCGAAGGCGGCGCCACCCGGCTGGTGCTGTGCGACACCAACGGCGGGTCGATGACCGACTGGATCGTGAAAGCGGTGTCTCAAATCGCCAACGATCTCTTGCTCAACGACACCCTCCCCGTGGCCCCGGGCAACCCCGGCGTGGCCATCCACTGCCACAACGACGCGGGCCTTGCGGTGGCCAACTCGCTGGCCGCGGTGGACCAAGGCGCCGTGCAGGTGCAAGGCACCATCAACGGCATCGGCGAGCGCTGCGGCAACGTCGACCTGCTCACCGTCATCGGCAACCTCAGCCTCAAGCTCGGCTACGACTGCCTTGTCCCCGGATCGGTCAAGCAGCTCGCCGCGGTCGCCGCCGCGGTCTACGAAACCGCCCAGGTCGACGCCCAACCCGGCCAGCCCTACGTGGGTGCCAACGCCTTTGCCCACAAAGGCGGCATGCACGTACACGCCGTACAGCGCATCCCCCACAGCTACGAACACGTCGAGCCCACCACCGTGGGCAACCAGCGCCGCATCCTGGTCAGCGAGCTGTCGGGCCGCAGCAACATCGTTGCCACCCTGGGCGACAAATTCGGCGACCGCGTCACCCCCGAGATCACCAACGCCCTGCTGCAGCGCGTGCAAGACCTCGAACACCGCGGCTACCAGTTCGAATCCGCCCCGGCCAGCCTCGAACTGCTCATGTACGACGCCCTGGGCGCCAAGCCCAGCTTCTGGGTGCGCGACCACTACCGCTGCGCCATCCTGGGCGTGCCCGGCAACGCCACCCAAACCGAAGCCGTCGTCAAGCTCCGCGTGGGCGACGTACAAGAGCACCGCGTGGCCGAAGGCGACGGCCCGGTCAACGCCCTCGACGCGGCCCTACGCAAATGCCTGCGGCCGCACTACCCCGGCCTCGACGCCCTGCACCTGGTCGACTACGCCGTACGCGTGGTCAACCCCACCGCCGAATCCGCCGCCAAGGTGCGGGCCACCGCCACCTTCGAGTACCGCCAAGCCAACGGCACCGCCAAACAATTCGCCACCGTCGGCGTCGACGAAAACATCGTCGACGCCAGCTGGCAAGCCATCAGCGACGCCATCCAATACCACCTGATCGAAACCCAGGCGTAGGACGGGTTGCGCTGCGGACTCAACGCCGCTGAGCAGGCAGCCGCGAGCCGGTCGCTGCGCTCAACCACGAAGAACACGAAGAAAGGCAAGAGGCCCCACGCGCTGGGTCTTCTTCGTGCCCTTGACGTGCTTCGCGGCCTTCGTGGTTAAGCGACGCGCGGCATGTGGTTTCCCAGCGGGCGGCCCCCGCTACAGCCAACCCACCCTCCCACCCGCTTGCGTCTTATGAATTCCTTCGTGCCCTCGGCACCCTGCACGCGGCCCTGGGCCTGCACCGCGAACGAAGTAGCACGTGGGCGAACCCCCACCACTCAACTCGGTGCCTGGCACTGGGCCGCGTAAAAGATGACTGGCAGTTTCGAGTGCGCCGCGCAGCCCACTCAACGCGCGAGCGCAGCGAGCCCACTGACCTTGGGGTTGTGCGGCGTAAGCGACGGGGCGGCACACGAAAGTTATTTCGCAGTGGTTTGACCCTGCTGTGTGTCGCAGTGGCCTGCCCTCAATACGCCCAATCGCCGTTTGCCGGCGTTGCTGCGTGTTGCTTTCGGTGTATCCCCGCTCACTGGGCACCCGCGGTACCGCATGCCGTTGGCTTTACCCGCTGGTGGTTGCATCTGGTTCGCGCGGCGCGTGCCGCAAGACGGCATCCGTTTCCCGCAGCCGCCGGTTCACCTGAACCGCGGCGACCGTGCAGATCGTGCCGCCGATGAGACCCGAGAGCCAGATCGCGGGGGTACCCAAGGCCACCAGCCATGCAAGGAATCCCAATAGTCTGGGCGCACCGGTGGACCAACCCAACGCGCCGACGCCCAGGGACCCCAGCCCCACGCTGCCTGACGCCAGCACGCCAAAGATCGCAGCCCCACGCAGCATGGTGCCCGCACCGCCGCAGCGCAAGGCCTTGAGCCCCCGCCCGGCAGAGCGCGATCCGTCGAGCAGCGACACCGCCCGTGCCGCCAGCGTGAGGAGGGTCATGGCTGTGAGCACGACAACGGGGCCCCAGCCTGAATCGATCGTTGCGTTGCTCAGGACCGCCAAGACAAGCACCGTGGCCACCGCGAAGCCGGCGCATAGCCACGCCGCAGCGCGTGCGCGTTGGGCCTGGCGTTGCTGGGCTTTGGCCGCTTCGGGCCGGGCCGCAAAGCTGCACACGCACCCCACCCCCATGGCCCAAAAGACGTGCTCTGCACTCACCATCAGCGCAAACAACACGGACAAACCCGGAAGATCCGTCCCGGCGAATACGAGGCCGGTGATGACCAATGGGATCACAGGGATGGCGTAAAGCGATACCGCAAGCAGCACGAGCCCTTGCTTGAGTGAGGCGCGGTGCTCCGCGCCATGGTGGGGCAGCATGGACGCGGCCAACGACTGATCCGCCGGAAATCCGCACTCGGGGCAGTGCGCATCGGTGGGCGTGGCGAACAGGTTGTATTCGCAGCGAAGGCAAAAAAGCCCCGGCACGGGGGCACTGTTCTCTGCGGGATTTAGTGCGTCGGTTGAGATCACCCCGAAAGCGTATCCGACCGGGCACGCGGCATTGATGGACTCCCTGATTTCATCGTGGCGTGCCCCTGATACAACCCAGGGGCATCACCTTGACTTGGCCCTCACCATCCACCCTCCCACCCGCTTGCGTCTTATGCCTTCCTCCGTGCCCTCGGCACCCTGCACATGGCCGTGGGCCTGCACCGTAAACAAAGCAGCACGTAGGCGAACCCCCGCCACTCAACTCCGTGACTGGCACCCGGCAGTATGAAAAATGACTTGCAGTTTCGAGTGCGCCGCGCAGCCCACTCAACACGCGAGCGCAGCGAGCCCACTGACCTTGGGGTTGTGCGACGTAGGCATCGGAACGCCGTACGAAAGTGATCTTACGGCCGACTGGTTTTCGTCTGGGGCGGGCCCGATCGTCTGCGTAGCACCCTTCTCACAAATACCCGCTTACCGCCGCGTGCATCGGGCCCCAGCATGGGCACCACGCAGCGCTGCGGCCACGCGACCAAACTGGCGCTGCAGGCGCAGCGCCCCAAAGGTGCACGCCCCACCCGCAAGCAGGGCCACGACGCCAAGCGCCGGCAAGCCGGTCACAAGCAGAAAAAAGCCGGTCTCCCGCAGCGTCGCCGCACGCGGGCCAGCGACATCACCGCCCGCGGTGTAAAGGATCATCGCCACTCCTGCCAAAGACACCGCCACAAGCCCACACGCCAGTGCCGCCAACACCCGCAAACTCAGTGCGACTCGGGTTAAACCCAGAGCCCGCAGCACCGCGGCCACCGCGCTGGTGGCCGCCCACAGCGCCACACCACGGGACACCAACGCGACGCCCAAGCACACGTACAGGGCGGCTTCGAAATAAAGCGTCTCGAATCTCAGCGCAAGCGACATACTAAGCAGAAACAACATCGCCGCCAGCGCATCAACGGTGGTCGCCTGGCGGGCCCGCCGCGACGGTCCCCGGGTGGGGGGCTGAGTGATGGCGAATTCGGTGGCGACCCGGACGCCCACCAGCCACAGACCGTGTTCGAGCATGACCAGAAGCCCCAACCGGAGCATCCGGGGGTCACCGGTGCCCACCGCCGCGCTAAGCATCAACACGCAGGGGGTCACGGGGATCAACAACAGCGACACCGCGACAAGATCCAGCCCTCGACGCAACCGGTGTGCACAGATCACCGCTTGAGCCCGCGTGAACGTGAATTCACCGCGGTCTTGGGGCATGCGCCCGCACACTGCGCAGCTGTCCTGAGCCCACCGCGTCCGACCGCGCCGGACGCAACTCACACAACGGCGCACCGCGCGTTTTACAACGCCGTCACGGGTCAACCGATTCGAAATGGGGAACAAAACAAGAGACACAACAAAGCAAACATATCCCACGCCAGCCCGTTAACACACCAAGTATTGTTTTTTATGTTTTTTTTCGAAGGATTTTAGGACCGAAAGACCTCTAAAAGGGCCTCCTGCCCATGGATCAAGCAAATCTCTGCCCACGCCAAGCCTGCCTACACCTTCTTTTTTTGACTATTTTAAGCATTTAAATTCTGGGCAAGTGCCTTTAACCCTTGGCCATCTGCTTTGCCCCATGCTCTATCCTCTGCGTTCAAACACCGCCACATCGAAGACCCCCCGCACACCCGCCAAGCGCCGGGTCTCACGAAAGCCGTAGCGCCCGGCCAACGCCCCCAGCGCCTCCACCGTGCGGCCCGGCGGCGGCGACACCCCGGACAAGCGCTCGACCAGCGCCGCCTGCGGGTGGGTGTTCATGCCTGTGAGCACCAGCCATGACGGGGGCGTGGACAGTTCAGCCAGCGTGGCCAACGAGCGCTGCACCGCCGCGTCGTCGGGCTGCAATTCGTACAACCCCGCGACCACCACCAGATTGGGGGCCAAGCCCTGAGCGCCGGTGCGCAGCGAGGCGGGATCAAACGCATCGGTGTGAACCACCGCCACGCGGTCGTTTACCCCCGCGCGATCCGCAGCCGCCTGCGCCGCCTCTCGGGCCGACGGCGCGTGGTCACCCAGCACCGCGCGTGCGGGGCTGCCGTTGGACTGCTCCAAGCGCATCTGCGTGATGCCGGTGCGCCCCGCGCCCGCCGCGGGGTCGAACAAGCGCAAGACCTCGACCCGATCCGCCAACGTGGCGGCGATCTGCTTCACGGCCTCTTGCACCGCGGCCTGCCGGGCCCGCAGGGCCGCGTTCGCGGGCGCTCGCAGATACAGCCTGTCCAGCCACCGGCCGATGTGCGTGCCGCGCTGCCGCGGCGGGTTGGCGTAGACCCGCTCGACCGCCACCCCCGACGCGAAGCCGTGCCGCAAGGCCATGCGGATCTCGGGGCTCAGCCGCCCGACGGTCCTCAACCCCAGTTCAATCAGGGACGCTTGTCGGGGGCCGATCGCGCGGGGCGCGGGTTCGGGAGTTGCGGGACCACTCACAACCCAGCGCCCCTCACGGCTTGCCTTCACCACTGTGCTCGATGACATCCCAGAAAAAACGGTCGGCTTTTTCTCCGGCTTGGGTGCTGTTGAGTTCCACCACCCACGTCCCCGAGCCAATGCCCACCCATGCGGTTCGCCTTTGGTTGCCGCGGGCATCGGTCGCGGTGTAGGCCAGCACCGGGTAGCTGCCCCAGTGCCGGCGTTCGATCTTGAACGTGAGATCTTGCTGCTCGGCCTTGGCCTGGCGCAGCGCTTCTTCGACGCTGAATGTGTCTTCTTGGGCAAGGTAACCCACGGTGCTGCTCAGCCACGCGGTCATCATCGGCGCGTCGGGCTCGGGCCCCGGATCCACCCCTTGCTGGGCTTTGTCTCGGATGCCCCGGGCCCACCCCGCCGCTTCGGGCGCACACCACGCCACGCCTTCTTGCAGGTTCCAGTGCTCGGCCTCGGCCAGGGGCACGATGACGTAGCCCTCGGGCAGTTTGGGCTTCACGGTGGTCTGGGTGACCATACCCGGCAGCCAGTTACCGTCGGCCGGAGGGGCCGCCTTCTCTGGAATGGCTTTGGATCCGTGACGGCCCGGCACGAAGTAGTTCACGGCCACTTCGGCAATCACGAACCGTCCGTTTTCGTAGAGCGTCCACACGGCGTACGGGTGTGGGTCGCCCTGGGGCTTTGCTTTGGCAAACCGGTAGTACGCGTATCCCTCGAGTTGGGCTGGGGGATGTGCCTGGGCCTGCTCTTGGTTGTCCAGCAAGTCCGCGGCCCTGGCTTCCGTGCCGCCCTGAGCATTCAGTGCGTAGCGCTCAAAAAACGGAACGATTTCCTGGGCCATCCTCTTCTTGGCTAGGGCCGCATCGCCCGCGGTGGCCCGGGGGGTCAGCAGGCTCACCATGGCATCCACATCCCCGCGGCGGGCGGCGGCTACAAAGTCGTCGCGAACCTTGATGCTGGCCGCACGCTGCTCAGCAGTTGCAGTCTGCAGCGCGTCCTTTGTGTCTGCGGCGGCAGCGTGCGCCGCCCCAAGGGCGGTCAGGCACACCAAGGCCCCGGCAAGGAAAAGAAATACGCGTGTCATCAGGGCCTTTAGAGAGGTATGAAAAAGTGATCCGGCGGCCGGTTAGGGCGCGTATTCCACGCCGTTCTGCGGGGTTTCGTACAGACGGATCATGACCAGCTCGGGCAGGCCGGGTTTGAGTTCGTCGTAGATCCACTTGGCCAGGTTCTCGGCGGTGGAGATCGCCAGCCCGGGGATATCGTTGAGATAGCGGTGATCGAGCTTGGCTTCGACCGGGGCGATGGCTTTTTTCAGATCGCCGTAGTCCATGAAGTAGCCCACCGCGGGGTCGACCTCGCCTTCGAGCACGACTTCCACCTGGTAGGTGTGGCCGTGCAGGTTGCGGCACTTGTGCCCTTCGGGAAAGTGCGGCAGGTCGTGGGCAGCGTCGAAGCTGAACTTGCGGAGGATACGGGTGCGCATGGGAGCAGTCAGAACTCGGGAGAGGGGCAGAAGCCGCGGAAGCGGACCGCGGAAGGATACCTTGCCCGCATGCGTAAAGGCCCCAGCCACCCCGCAAGAGGGTGGCAAGGGCCCACACATAAAAGGCCACGGCCCCCATGATGGAGTGCCGCAGCCCCTGGAGAATCCCCTCCGCTGTGACGCGGTGGCCCTTAGGCCCGGCGACGGCGGCCCACCAAGGCCACGCCTCCCAGGCCCAGCAAGGCCAGGGCGCCGGGTTCAGGCACCGCGGTGATGGTCACGCTGCCACCCACCCGCAGGTCGCTGGTATCGAAGACCACCGCACCCGACTCAATGCTGGCGAACTGGCCCGACAAGGTGTCAAAGTCCAGCAGGTCGAAGCTCTGGCCCACTTCGGGGACGAAGTCGCCCTCGAAGTCGATCACCAGCTCACCGCCCAGGGCCAGGTCGCCGCTGAGCAGGTCAAAGGTTTCGAAGTCGCTGAGGCTGTTGATCACCAGGCTGATCACGCTGGTGTCCGTGAGCACCGCGTCGCCGGTGGCCAGCGAGACGCCGCCGTCGATCAGGCCCGCGTTGATCAGGCTGCCGTCGAAGTCAACGCTTTGCTGAACCAGCACCGCGGGGGCGTTGTCGGCGGTCAGCGTGCCGCTGGCCAGGTTGACGATGTCACCGCTGAAGGTGGTGATGCCGTCGCTGGATCCGCTGAAGATGCGGATGGCCGCGTCCAATTCTTGGTCGCCGCTGCCGGCGATGAGTCCGGCGTTGGTCACCGAGGCGTTGACCACGTCGCCGGCGAAGCTGCCGGTCTGCAGCGACACGGCCGAGCCCGCACCGTTGATACCGTCGCTTCCGATGAAGCCGGTGTTCAAGAGGCTGTAGTTGTCGGCGGTGGCGTCGGCGTAGACCGTGCCGTTGCGTTGACGGCCGGTGGCCAGGATCTGGCCTTCGTTGATGACGCTTAGTCCGGTGCCGTCGATGTTCAGCGCCCGGCTGTCCGAGCTGATCACACCCTGGCTGCTGTTGATCACCACGCCGCCGGTGTGGTCGGCGCCGCCCGCGGTCACGGCGTTGCCGAAGTACACGCCGTTCTGCACCCCGGCGATGGTGCCGCTGTTGACCAGCTCACCCTGGAAGCTCACGCCGTTGACCGCGCGGAAGCCGCCGGTGGTGCCGTCGCTGCTTTCCGAGCTGATGGTGCCGGTGTTGGTGATGTTGCCGGTGAACAGCCCCGTGGTGCTGCCTTCCAGGGCGCCGTCCACCCGGGTGCGCTCCAAGCGGATGCCGTCGCCTGCCGCTGCCACACCGGCCGAGGCCGCACCGCGGCCCAGGATCTGGCCGTCGTTGTTGATGTCAAAATCGTTGCCGGCTTCGGACAATTCGACCGAGAAGGCGGCCCCTTCGAGGCCTTGCCCCGCGTCGATCACGCCGCCGGCTTGGTTGTTCAGCACAAAGCCCTGGGCGGTGGAGTCGGCGTAGACGGTGCCGTTGCGCTGCTGGCCCGTGGCGAGGATGGTGCCCGCGTTGTTGACCGTGAGGCCCGCGCCGTCGATGTTCAGCGCCCGGCTGTCAGATTCGATGCGGCCCGTGTTGTTCACCACGCCGCCGGTGTGGTCGCCGCCCAGGCCATTGACCGCGTTGCCGAAGTACAGGCCGTTTTGCACGCCTTCGATCAGGCCCGCGTTGTCCAGGGTGCCCTGAAAGCCCACGGTGTTGGCCACCCGCACGCCCGCCACGGTGCCGTTGGCGCTCTCGCTGCTGATGACGCCGGTGGCTTCGTTGGTGAGGGTGCCGTCAAACACGCGGTCGGCGGCGCCGGTGAAGTTGGCCAGCCGCACGCCGTCAGCCGAGGCCCCGCTGGCGGCGCTGACGACGCTGCCGTCCACGCGGCCCTGGATCGTGCCCGAGTTGGTGAGCGTCGCGGTGGTGAGGTCTGCGATTTCCAGGGCCACGCCCGAGCCCTGGTTGCCCTGGCCCGCGTCGATGGTGCCGCTGTTGATCACCGTGTAGTTGTTCACGCCCGCATCAGCGTAGACCGTGCCGTTGCGCTGACTTGCGGTGCCCAGGAGATCGCCGGCGTTGTTCAAAATCGTGCCCGTGCCCAGATCCACCACGCGGCTGTCGGAGCTGATGAGTCCGCCGGCCAGGTTGGTGAGGGTGCCGTTGGTGCTGTTGACAAAGTTGATGGCGTTGAGCCCCCCTTCAATGCGTCCGGCGTTAATCACGGCCGTGAGGTCTGCAGCGCTGATGACGGCGTTGAGCGGGGCGGTGATCACGCCACCGGTGCCGTTGCTGATGACCACGCCGTTGGCCCCGGCGGGGATGTCGATCCCGTTTGCCGAAAGGGCGGTGATCCAGGTGGTCTGGGTCTCGGTGACGGTGACAGACTCACCGGCGGTGGGCGCCACCGTGGTGGTGCTTTGGGCCACGGCGAGGGGGCTGACGGCGACCAAGCAGCCGGCAGCAAGAAGTTGGCGGGTCGAGTAACGGATCATGGCGGTTCTCTTTGGAGATTGAAGGGCGGCGGAGAAGCGCGACACGTCGTCACAAACCTCCGCAGATGCCCACTCATTACGCGGCGCTAAAGTTTCATTGCATAAAGAATTTTTTTCGTTACGTTTTTTTTCTACACGGGAAAAACCGTGGCATTGCAATCAACGTATGATGCGGTCCACACATGACACTTCCACGCCATACGCCATCGCGCGCGCACGAAACGCGCTTTGCGTGGGTGAGTTGATGGATCGCTAAAAAACCAGGCGAGGCTTTTATCGCTGGGTGTTTAAAGCGTTGTGCACTGTAAGCCGCGTGTTGTTTTTACAAACCAGAACAACATCGCGTGGCCGAAGGATTCGAGCCGATGTTGCAAAGCTCGACTTCGTCGCCAGACGTGCTGCGTCATCCAAAAACATGCGGCATGCTTGGTCTTGGGCCGCTGGTCCCACCGGGCCAACGTGTGTGTGTGGGTGGGTGGGTGCGTGCCTTACGGCGTCGACAGCAAGCTGATGATCTGCGGGGTCTCAAACGGCCCCACTTCGTAGCCTTCCAAGTTGCCCAGGCGGCGGTGGTGCACAAACACCCCGGGGCGGTTCTTGGGGATCGACGCCGCGTCGGCGTGAAGCAACACCATCACCGGCCGACCTTCCACGCGGGCCATCAAAACCAGCTCATCGTCGGCGATCACGGGCTGGCCGTAGAAATCCGGGTAGCTCCATCCCAGCAGATCGATCCCCGGATTCAGGGCTGCAAGCAACAACGGCTGGCCGGTCTGCTTCTGCATCTCGACGGTGAAGCGTTCGGGCGAACACGAACTGGGGGCGGCAAAACCATTGTCCACCAATTGGACGTAGAGTTCGGTTGAATTGGGGGCCGCGGGGGGGGCGA
>JALZVY010000263.1 GCA_023300125.1 Phycisphaera sp. | reverse complement strand
ATGGCGGCGGTGGAGGAGCGTTTGACGGTGAAAACCGAGGTGGGGGGCGTGGCGCGGTATGAGGATGATTACTACCACCAGGTGACCGACGACGTGGCGAGCGTGCCGGGCAATCCGTGGTTTATCTGCACGCTGTGGATGGCGGACTACGCGATTCAACGGGCCAACACGCCTGAAGCGCTGGCGGCGGTGATGCCGCGGCTGGAGTGGGTGGCGGACCGGGCGCTGCCTTCGGGGGTGCTGGCCGAGCAGGTGCACCCGCACACCAATGCGCCGCTGTCGGTGAGCCCGCTGACCTGGAGCCACGCGACGTTCGTGGCGACGGTGGACCGTTACCGGGCCCGGGCCGCGGCGCTGAAGGGCTGAGCTTTGGCGCGCCTGCGGTGGCCGCGGGCTGGCCTGGCTTTTTCTTGGGCCTGCTCAAGGCGCGTGCCGCGGCGATTCTGTTTAAACTCTGGGCATGTTTCCTCAGCTCGTCCTGTACTTGGCCACGGTTTGCGGCGCGGCGGCGTTGTACCTGCTGATGCCCAAACCCGGAAGAGACTTAAGGGTCCTCGGGGGCTTGCTTGGCGCTGCGGCGCTGGGTGGCTTGTGGCTGGTGTTGTTGCCGCTTTATCTGGTGAAGGGCGGCCCGCTGGGCGGGGGGGAACTGACGCTGCAAACCGGCTTTGACGGGGCGCAGTTGCCGTTTTACTACGCCTTTAGCGCGGTGGGCATTGCCTCGGCGGTGCGGGTGATCACCCACACGCGGCCGGTGTATGCGGCGCTGTGGTTTGTGATGGTGGTGATCTCTTCGGCGGGGCTGATGCTGACCTTGGCGGCTGAGTTCATGGCCTTGGCGATGGTGATCATCTATGGCGGGGCGATTTTGGTCACCTACATGTTTGTGATCATGCTGGCCACGCCGCCTCAGGCCGAGGACGAAGACGCGCTGACCCCGGATTACGACCGCTTTGCCAGCGAGCCGCTGTGGGCGGCGGTGGCGGGGTTTTTGCTGCTGGCGGTGATCTTGAGCGTGGCGTTTTTGCCCATGGCGCCCAACCAGGCGGCCAAGTTGCCGGACGACGCGGTGCTGCAGGCCAGCACCTT
This sequence comes from Phycisphaera sp., assembly GCA_023300125.1. Taxonomy (GTDB): domain Bacteria; phylum Planctomycetota; class Phycisphaerae; order Phycisphaerales; family Phycisphaeraceae; genus Algisphaera. The sequence continues at coordinate 4,585 of JALZVY010000263.1, read as the reverse complement.
CACGGCGCGGCAGACGGTGGACGAACTGAAATACGGCACCCCCACGGGCTATGTGGCGACGGACTCGGGCCAGACCGAGTCGATCCGCAATGTGGAGCACGTGGGCCTGGATCTGTTCCGCAGCCACCCGCTGGCGATCGAGCTGGCGGGCATTATTTTGCTGCTGGCCCTGATTGGGGCGGTGGTGATTGCCAAGACCCGGGTGGACGAACCTGAACCCGATGGCGAGCCCGAACGGGTGGACGTGGGGCCGGTGGATCCGCTGAGTATCTAAGTGTCTAAGCCGCGGCCTAACGCCGCACCGGCCTTGTTGGATTTGAAACGACCTCTGCACCCTGCACCACGATCATGCTGCTAGCCCTCTCCAGCCCGATGCTTAGCCACTATCTCTTGACCGGGGCGGTGCTGTTTGTGCTGGGCCTGGTGGGCTTCATCAGCCGCCGGAACATGATCCAGATGTTTCTGTGCACCGAGATGATGTTTCAGGGCGTGGTGGTGACGTTGGTGGCCTTTAGTGCGTTTCATGGCAACGTGACGGGCCAAACCTTTGTGATCTTCGTGCTCACCATTGCCGCGGCCGAGGCCGCTTTGGCCCTGGGGTTGGTGGTGTTGCTGTTCCGTCACCGCCGTACGCTGGACGCCTCGGCGTGGAGCGCACTCAACGGCTAAGCCCTTGGGAAGATCCGACGTTCGAAGCCCGACATTCGGCGTCCGCCCTCTGAACCCCACCGCCATCTGCCCTCCCCACTTCGCACTTCGAACTTCCCCATGACGCCCACCCTCATCCCCTGGATCCCCGCCCTGGCCGCCGCCACGATTGGGCTGATCTCACTTTTTCGCAGTGAGTGGAACCGCTTTGCCGGGGCCCTGTGTGCGGGGGCCATCGGCCTGAGCTTTGTGCTGACGCTGTGGCTTTCAAGCTCGGTGGGCAGCGGTGTTGTCGAGAGCGGCTTTTACGACTGGATTTCGTTTGGTAGCGGCGACAACGCCTTCCACGCGGGCTTTAGCTGGTTCATCGACCCCTTGACGGTGGTGATGCTGCTGGTGATCACCGGCATCGGCGGGTTGATCGCGGTGTATGCCCACGGCTACATGAAGGGCGATCCGGGCTATTGGCGTTTCTTCGCGTATGTGGCGCTGTTTATCTTCGCCATGACCACGTTGGTGATGGCCGACAACCTGCTGCTGCTGTTTTTGGGCTGGGAAGGGGTGGGGCTGTGTTCGTACCTGCTGATTGGCTATTACTACGAGAAGCCCAAGGCGGTGGCGGCGGCCAAGAAGGCGTTCATCGTGAACCGCGTGGGCGACTTTGGCTTCTTGCTGGGCATTTTCTTGTGCTACCAGCACTACGGCACGCTGCAGATCAGCACGATGCTGGAGGGGGCCCGCGAGACGCTGGCGGCGGTGGCCCACGGCCACGGGGCGGTCACGGCCACGGACGTGTGGATCCCGTTTTTGCTGATGGTCGGGGCCTTTGGCAAGAGTGCTCAGCTGCCGCTTTACATGTGGCTGCCCGACGCCATGGCCGGCCCCACGCCGGTGTCGGCCTTGGTGCACGCGGCGACGATGGTGACCGCGGGGGTGTACCTGATTGCCCGCTGCCTGCCGTTGTTTGAGCTTTCGCCTTATGCCCTGCCCACCGTGGCAACGGTGGGGGCGGTGACGGCGTTGTTTGCCGCGACGATCGCGCTGGTGAGCAACGACCTGAAAGGGGTGTTTGCTTACTCGACCGTGTCGCAGCTGGGCTACATGTTCTTGGGCGTGGGCTGCCTGAGCACCGACGGGGCGGTGTTTCACCTGGTGACGCATGCGTTCTTTAAGGCGCTGCTGTTCTTGACCGCCGGCAGTGTGATGCACGCCTTGGCGGGGCAGCTGAACATCCAGACCATGGGGGGCTTGCGTCACAAGATGCCGGTGACCTGCTGGCTGATGTTTGCCGGGTGCCTGGCCTTGGCGGGGGTGCCGCTGACCGCGGGCTTCTTCTCCAAAGACTTGATCTTGGGCGATGCGCTGGCCTATGCGGTGGACCACGGCTCGGTGTTGTTCTTCGCGCTGACTTTCTTGGGCGTGGTGACGGCCTTCTTGACGGCTTTTTACACCTTCCGCCTGTGGTTTACGGTGTTCATGGGCGAAGAGAAGTTTGAGATGGGCGACGAGCACCATGCTGCGGACGACCACGCCGGCGACCACGCCGACGAAGCCGACGCGGCCCACGACGATCACGCCCACGACGCGCCGCACGAGATGCCTTGGAGCATGAACGGGCCGCTGGTGGTGTTGGCCGCTGGGGCGCTGCTGGCGGGCCTGGTGCTGCACTTCACCGGGGGCATCGAGCACGCGGTGCAGCACAGCACCGCGGCGGTGTTTGTGGATGCCGCGCACAGTCAGCACGCCGGCGATCCCGCCGGTGACCACGGTGGCGAACACCACGCGTACTTCCTGGGCGTGGACGCCCACGTGTTTATGCAGGTGCTCAGCTCGATCTTGGCGGTGGCGGGCGTGGTGCTGGCGGCCTTCGTGTTTTGGATGAAACGCGAGATCGCCGACAAGGCGGCGGCGCGTTTCGACAAGCTGATCCGCTTTGCCCGGCATGAGTACTGCATCAACGAGATCTGCGATGCCGCGGTGGTGTTGCCGCTGCGGCGGCTGGGGGCGCTGTTCTACGCGGTGGACCGGCTGATCATCAACAGCGTGATGGACTTGATGGGGGGGCTGCCCCGCTGGCTGGGGATGGGCGTGCGCCCGGCTCAGAACGGTCGGATCCAGAGCTACGGCCTGACCATGGTCTTGGGCGTGGCGCTGCTGGCGGTGCTGGTGCTGGTGGCCACGGGCGGCTGATGCTTTGGACCCTTTGAACGCAAGACACACGTAAGACAGACACCCCTTGACGCTCGCTTGACCCCAACCCTTCGAACCCCCTGCTTCGAACCTCGGACTTCCCCCACCCTCCCTCAGAACTTCGAATCTCACCCTTCGGACTTCGCACTTCCTTAATCACCATGTTCGACCACTGGGTCATCTCGCTTCAGCTCTACCTGCCGGTGCTTTTCGCATCGGTGCTGCTGCTGCCCATCCCCGCCTTCAACCGCCGCCGGGTGGCGTGGGGCTACTCGGCGATCACCAGCACCATCTCCTTCTGCATGACGCTGTTTGTCATGATGAACTTTGACTGGAGTCGCCCTGAAGACGTGCAGCTGGCCGGCGCGGTGCCGTGGATGCCCGAGTTTGGGCTGACCTTCCAGTTTGGGGTGGACGGGGTGAGCATCTGGCTGGTGGCGTTGACCACTTTTCTGATGCCGGTGGTGGTGCTGGGGTCGCTGATCGAGGTGGACCGCAAGATGCGGACCTTCCACTTCTGGATCCACATTTTGGAGGCGTGCCTGATCGGCACGTTCATCGCCCGCGACGTGGTGATGTTCTACGCCTGCTTTGAGTTCAGCTTGATCCCGCTGCTGTTTTTGATCGGGCTCTATGGCCACAAGAACCGCATGCGGGCGGCGAAGGTCTACTTCTATTACGCGTTCACCGGTTCGGTGTTTTTGCTGGCGGGCATCGGTTACCTGATGTGGTTCCACACCACGGTGAGCCCCGACGGCCAGTGGACCGCGAACATCGCGGAGCTGACCCAGACCGCCCGGCAGATGTCTTTGACCCAGCAGGGCTGGCTGCTGATGGCTTTCTTGGCGGGCTTTGCCATCAAGACCCCGCTGTGGCCTTTCCACACCTGGCTGCCGCTGGCCCACACCGAGGCCCCGACCGCGGGCAGCGTGGACCTGGCGGGCCTGGTGCTGAAGCTGGGCCCCTACGGCTTGCTCATCTTGGCCATTCCCATGGCGCCCAAGGCGGCGGTGGCCTTCGCGCCGTATCTGGGGGTGTTTGCGGTGGTGGGCATCGTGGTCACCGCGCTGATCTGCTGGGTGCAGACCGACGCGAAGAAGCTGATCGCTTACTCGTCGGTGTCGCACATGGGTTTCTGCATCTTGGGGCTGTTTGCCTTTGATGACGGGGACGTGGGCGCGACCGGCGCGGTGTTTTACCTGCTGGCCCACGGGCTGGCCTCGGGCGGGTTGTTCTTGTGCCTGGGCATGCTGTACGACCGTTTCCACACCCGGGACATGCGCAAGATGTCGGGGCTGGCCAAAGAGCTGCCGATCTGGTCGTTCTTCTTTGTGCTCTTTGCCTTGGCCGCGGTGGGGCTGCCCGGGCTTAACGGGTTTGTGGGCGAGTTCTTGACCATGCTGGGCACGGCCAACTCGCCCGCGGGTGTGCTGGGCATGCCCTACGCGGTGGTGGCGGCCACGGGCGTGATCTTGGCGGCGATTTACATGCTGTTTATCGTGGGCAAGATGGTGTTTGGCCCGCTGAAGCTGCCGGCCTATGTCGAAGGCGTGGTGCACGAGCACGGCATGAGCAAGCGGCACATCCACGGCATGAGCTGGCGTGAAATCCTGACGTTGACCCCCTTGGCGATCATGTGTGTGGCCTTGGGCTTGTTCCCCAGCCCTGTGCTCTCGTCGATCAAGCCCGCGGTGGCCCAGTACAACGCTGCGGCCCGGCAGGTGATCGCCGAACGCAGCCCCGCGCC
>JALZVY010000262.1 GCA_023300125.1 Phycisphaera sp. | reverse complement strand
CGTGCAACACGCGGGTTGATCGTTCTCGTTGTTGCCCCAGACCAGGCACCTATTTCTTTTGCGGGGCGTCTTGTCCGTAGTCGGGGTCGTAGACGGTCACGCCCATGCCGGCGGGGGTTTGCCAGCCGGGGGTGGGCTTGTGGGTGATGTAGGCGTAGTAGGGAGTGGTTTGTAGGTCGGGGCTGATGAACAGTGGTGCGAAGTCGGTGATGCCGGCTTGAAGGTCGGCTTCGAAGGTGATTTCTTTGGCGCCTTCGGGGATGGCCACGGTTTGGTCTACGTCGCCGATGCGCAGGCGGGCGTGGGTGAAGCTGAAGGCCTTGCCGTAGGTGCCGTCGTTGATGCCTTGGTCGGTTTCCACGGGCCAGCGGCGCAGGGAGATGGCGTAGCGGCCGGCTTGTTCGACGTTGAGGGCCCATTTGGACTGCATCGTGCGTGCGCCGTTGACCACGTGGGTTTGGTTCCAGGGTGGGGCCATGTCTGACAGCCAGTCGTGCGAGGACAGGGTGACGGAGGGGGCGCGGTCTGAGCCGATGGCGATGTGGCTGGTGATGGCGTGTTCGCTGGAGACGTCGGCCCAGAAGGCTTCGTAGGCGCTGCGTAGGCGCTCGACGACCTGGGGGTGGTCGGCGGCGATGTCGGTGGTTTGCTTGGGGTCGCGGGTGAGGTCGTACAGCTCTTGGCCGTCGATGAGGCGCCAGGTGTCGGTCATGACGGCGTTTTTGCGCCACTTGATGGGGTCGACCACCCGCTGGTTTTCGACCACGAGGGTGCGGTCGGGCCAGGGCTGGTCTGACGTGTCGTCGCGGTAGAGCAGGCCGCGGAGGCTGGTGCCGTCGTAGGCGACGTCTTTAGAAGTGGACAAGCCGCAGAGGTCGATGAGGGTGGGCAGGATGTCGATGTGGGCGGTGAGGTTTTCGACCGACTGGCCGGGCTCGATGCGGCCGTCGGGCCAGCGGATGATGAAGGGCACGCGGTGGCCGCCGTCGTACTGCGAGCCTTTTTTGCCGCGCATGTTGCCGTCGTAGCCGCGGCCGGGGACCAGGCCTTCGGGGCCTCTGACCAGGCCCCCGCCGGTGCCGTTGTCGGTCATGAAGATGAGGATGGTGTTGTCGGCGAGTCCTTGCTGGTCCAGGAGGTCGACGAGTTTTTTCATGTTGTCGTCGATGTTGGTGACCATGCCGTAGAACTCGGGGGTCGAGATGCCCGGGCGGCCTTCGTAGGGATCGGTGTAGTCGGTGGGGCAGTAGAACGGGCCGTGGGGGGCGTTGGTGGAGATGTAGGCGAAGAAGGGTTGGTCGCGGTGGGCGGTGATGAATTTTTGGCTTTGGTCAAACCAGATGTCTGTGCAGTAGCCGGTGAAGCGCTGGGGGGTGCCGTTGACCAGGTAGGTGTCGTCGAAGTAGTCGTTGCCCCAGTAGTCGGGGGCTTGGCCGATGCCGCCGGCTTGGTGGTAGACCGCGTGTTCAAAGCCGCGGTCTTCGGGGCGGTAGGGGTAGGCGTCGCCCAGGTGCCATTTGCCAAAGAGGCCGGTGGCGTAGCCGTTTTCGCGAAACACGTCGGCCATGGTGACTTCGCGGGGGCGCAGCATGTTGCGCCCTTGGATGGTGTGCCACACGCCCGCGCGGCCGGAGTAGCGGCCGGTCATGAGCGCGGCGCGGGTGGGGGCGCAGGTGGGGTCGACGTGGAAGTTGTTGAGCAGCGTGCTTTGGGTGCGCAGCTGGTCGATGGCGGGGGTTTGGATGGCGGTGTTGCCGGTGAACCCCAGATCGCCGTAGCCCTGGTCGTCGGTGATGACGATGATGACGTTCGGGGTGTTGGAGTTGGGCGCGCTGTGGGCGGGGTTGGGCCAGGCCGTGGCCAAGGCGATGAGCGCGGCAGGCAAGGCGTGTGTCAACAACCGTGTCAGGTGGTGGGGCATGGGTGGGTCCTGGGGCTTTTATGGAGAGGGGCTTGATGCGGCGGGCGCGGGGGTTGTTTGGAAGCGTAGCCAGTGGTTGGAGCCGGCGTTGCGGGGGCGACCGGGTTGCAGGGTTTGGTCGGGGCGCAGGGCCAGGGCGTGTTTGAAGCGGGCGGTGTTGTCGGCGGTCCAGGTGGGGGGCGCGGTGACGGCGATCCAGGCGTCGAGGTAGTCGACCGCGGCGTAGTTGTGGCCGTGGCCGAAAGGCACGGTGGTGGCTTGGGGCAGGTCGAAGGCGAGCTGCAAGCCGGTGACCACGGGGTACCACTGCAGGTGGGGGCTGACGTCGGGGCCGCGGGGGCCGACGAGCCAGTCGGGGCGGTGCCAGAAAAGCTGGGGTGAGAAAAAGGCCATGGGGTCGCTGGCGTGCTGGAGGTACATGCCGCGGATCGGGCCCCAGGGCCGCACGGGGTCGGGCGGGGTTTCGGGGCTGACGAAGCGCAGCAGGCGGCCGTTTTGCACCTCGGGCAGCCACGCGGGGCTGTCGGGGTTGCGGTAGGCGGTGGCTTCTTGCCAGCGTGTGCTGGCAAACGGCGGGCCCGACCACAGGGCGCCGTGGAGGGGGTCTTCGATCAGGGTGACCAGGTTGGCCGAGGCGGCGCTGCCCAGGGCGCCCAGGCTTAGGCCGTGGAGGTAGAGCTTGGGCCGCGCGTCGTGGGGAAGAGAGGTCCAGTGGGCGTAGACGGCGTCGAAGAGGGCGCGGGCGGCGGCGACCGGGCGGTCGGGGTCGACCAGGAGGGTCATCCAGCTGGGCAGGTAGCTGTATTGCTGGGCGACGATGGCGGTGTCGCCGTCGTGGATGAATTCCACGGTGTCCGCGGCGCCCGGGTCGATCCATCCGGTGCCGGTGGGCGTGGCGATGATCAACACCCGGCGGTCAAACCCGCCCAGGCGTTTGAGTTCGTCCAGCGCGCGCTGGGCGCTTTGCTCGGGGCTTTGCTCGGGCATGATGCCGGCGTAGACACGGATGGGGTGGCGGGCGGGCCGGCGGGTGAAGGCGGCGATGTCTTCGCGGGCCGGGCCGCCGGCGACGAACTGGCGGCCAAAGCGGCCCACCGTTTTCCAGGGCAGAAGCGAGCCTTCGCCGCCCAGCGGGGCGATACCCGGGGACGGCCCGTGGGTGGGGGGGGCAAAGGCGGGTTCGATCTGGGCGTTGAGGGCAAGGAAAAACCGGTCCGCGGCGGTGTGCAGGCCGCGGGCCAGCACGCCGTTGGCGATGAACACCCCCGCGAGGCAGACCGTGGCCACGCCCAGCGCGGTGGCCACGCGGCAGGGCATCACGCGGTGCAGCTGCCGGGTGGTGAAGCGTGTGGCGCTTTGGGCCAGCCGGCCCAGGGCCACCAGCAGCGCGGCGGTGAGTACGGCGATCAGTGCGGTGCGCCAGGGCGCGGCGCTGGCCAGCGGCTCCATGCCCATGCGGGCCCGCAGGTCGTTTTGCCAAAAGGTGGCCCGCCACTGAAAAGCGAAGACGACCACGAATGCGAACCCGCCCGCGACGCGGCGGGCCACCACGCGGGCGTGGCCGGTGAAGGGACGCAGCTCCAGAAAGCCGTAGAACCCCAGGCTCAGCACGCCGATGCCGTAACCCGCGGCGGCGGCGAAACCCGACAGCAAGCCCTGGCTGGCCACGCGCCGGGGCAGCAGCGAAGGGGTGACCGAAGCGGAGAAAAACAGCGCCGCGACCACCAGGCCCACGAAGCCGAAGCTGCGGGCATAAGCACCAAGCCAGGCGGCGGCGCGGCGGGATGGACAGGTGGGGCCGGACACAGAGGGCTCACAAGAAGGGGGGCGACACGCTTAGTGTGGGTGACACGCGGTTGGCTTACAAACCGGCCCCTATAATCGGAGTGAATGCGTGATGGGGGGGTGTTCTTTTTTGAGGCTGCGGTGTACGACGAGGATCTTGACCCTGAAGGCCCGACGGGGGCGGATCTGCGTGCGATGCCGTGCCCGAGCTGCCGCACGTTTGTGGATGCCGATCAAGACCGCTGCCCCAAGTGCGGCGACTGGCTGGTGGGCGACCCGCCGCAGCGCAGCAGCCCGTTGTGGGTGGTGGTGGTGACCGTGGGGCTGATGCTGCTGGGGTTGTTGGGCTGGATTGCAGGGTAGCGCAGCGGGGCGGATGAAAGCTGCGCGGGGGCGACGTACGATCCGGCCATGCCCGATGAAAACCGGATTGTTTTGGCGTCGCTTCGGCCCGGGGTGTATCGCATGGCCGATGGGCGCCAGCGCCCCGCGCCCGAGGGCTGGGCCTTGCTGCCGCCGGGCGACGCGACGCTGACCCGGCGGGTGAAACAAGGCGGCACCAGCTGGACGATCACCGAGAAAAAAGGCCGGCGGACATTCAGCCGCGGGGTGTTGGCCGATGGGGGGCGGATCGCGCAGGTGAAGGCCGAGTTGCAGGCCCAGCGGGCCACGCCCGAATACGCCAAGAAGCTGGCGGCCGGGCGGGCGCGCAGCGCCAAGAAGCAGGTGGCCTACGTCGAAGACTTTGGGGCGGCGGTGCGGGCGTATCTGGCTTTTGCTTCCGAGCACGCGGCCTTTGAGACCAAGCTGGCCCAGGCGGTGACGGCCCACGCCACGCCGGTGGGCAGCGGCACGGTGGCCCGCACCCAGCGCATCCCGGTGGAGCAGCGCGCCCAGGCGGCGGTGATCGCGTGGCTGCGCCACCAGACCACCGCGTATGACCACATGGCCATTGCGCGGGTGAAGGGCCGCCGCCGTGAGGTGCGGCGGGCGCTGGCGGCCCAGAGCAACCGGCTGCTGGATCGCTACCGGCGCGGCGAGGCGGTGGGCGAGGGGTGCCCGCTGGCCAAGGCGCTGGGGGTGTGACAGATCAATGCCTGCGGCTTGGCGCCGTGGGCGGGGTTGAAAGGCTCAGTCCGCGGCGCGAGCGGGCCGCGCTTTACCAGCCGTCGGCCATGCGCTCGGGGGCGTCGGGCTGGATCTCGTCGTCGAGGATGTCCAGCCGCTGGTCCACGCGGCGGGCGACGTTGAGCTGTTCGTCCAGCTCGCGGCGGAGGCGGTCGATCTCGCGCTCGGGGCGGTCGTTGCGGACGTCGCGCAGCTGCAGCTGGTCCAGGGCGTGGGCCAGCTCGCCGTTGGTCTCGGCCAGGTCGATGAGCAGCTCGTCCATGAGGGCGCCCATTTCTTCGCGGGCCTCGGGTGTGCTGAGCTGCGGGGACACGGCGCCCAGTTTCACGGCCTTGCGCAGCATGCCTTTGCCTGCTTCGAGCAGCGACTTAATGGGGGTTTTGAGTTCGTCGGGCACGTTCACCCCGCCCGCATCCACGTCAAGACTCAATCGGTCTTTGAGTTCCATCAGCCGCTGGGCTTCGGCGACGCCGCGGGCGTTGTCTTGTTCTTTGAGGGTGTCGCGCAGGCCTTGCAGCGAGGTGGGATCGACGCCGGACGCGACCTCTACGGTGTTGCCTTGCTCGTCGGTGCGGTGTGTGGAGTTGCGGAACTTCTGGTTGCTTTTCACCCCGCGGGCGGCCTGGGCCACCTGGCGCCGGGCCCGCTGGCGCCGGACGCGCCGTGACCGCCACGCGATGAACCCAAAGACGAAGGCGAAGATGCCGATGGGAAAGAACACGCCCGCCACCGTGGCCATGACCCCGATGACCACGGGCATCACCACCGCGGGGTGCGAGTTGGCCCGCCCGCGCCGACGGGCGGGCGGCCAGTCGCGGTAGGGGTTGACGGCGCCGGTGTGCAGATTGACCTGGGGCGAACGCCAGCGCGGCATGTGGTGGCCCACCGCGGGGCGGGAGTAGCGGCGGAGCAAGCGGTGGGGGCGGTGGGGATGGGGCATGGTGAGCACACAGGATAAGGGCTGGGGCCCGGGGTCTGCCTGCCGGGGCTGCGGCGCCGGATGTGGGGCTTGGAACGTGGCCCAAAAGGCGTTGTGGCTTTGTGGGGCCCGCGGCA
>JALZVY010000261.1 GCA_023300125.1 Phycisphaera sp. | reverse complement strand
CGCTCTTTTTCGGTGCCGTGGCTCACGCCCATGATGTTCACGTTGCTGAACTCGGGCCCGCCCTCGCGCCAGTAGGCGTGGGTCATGCAGTGGTGGCGGCCCACCTCGATGCCCGCGGCCATCTCCATGCCTTCGGGCACGCGCCAGTGGTACAGCGCGTTGAACTTGGTCACCCGCTGGCCGTTTTTGTGGCGTTTAACGTGTTCTAAGAAGGTCGAGAACCGGCCGATCACACGCCGCCCGTTGAGCTCGGCGCCGATGCGGCAAAAATCTTCCAGCGACTCGCCGGCTTCTTGGGCCCGGCCGGCCCAGATCTCTTCGCACAGCTCTTCGGGGGCAAAGTCGCGCTTCATGGCCACCAGCACCCGCCACTCGCGGTCGCTCAGCTCCACGATGTTGGTGTCCAGCACGCGGCCCGGTTCGTCGGTGCGTTCGCCGGGCTCCAGGTTTTTGCGCCGCACGTGCCCCACGCCCAGGGCAAACAGCCGCTTGGCGGGCAGAAGCTTGTAAGCCTCGGCGCCCGTGGCCTGGCACAGGTGCTCGCAGTGGGCCTGCATCGAGAAGGGCCGGGGCACCTTCAGGGTGGTCCACAGCTTGTACTGGCTGCCGGGGGTTTCTTTGTCGGTGGTGCGCAGCACGATGTGACCCGAGAACGGGTCTTCTTTGAACATGAAATCGAAGGCGGCGTTGAGCTTCTTGGGCGGCACCTTCCAGGCTACCAAGGCCCCGGGGGCCAGGCTGGTGGCCAGCAGTGTTTGCCGCACCCGCCGAATCGTGCCCGCCCGCAACATGGCACCGATCCGCTGGGTGACGGTGTCCACCGGCTGGCCGCTGGCCTGGGCGATGGCGTTCAGCGGCCGGCGCTCAAAGCCCTGCACGCGGTCTTCGGACACCGCCAAGATGGCGGCGTTGATGGGGTCGTCGATGGTGCTGGGAACGGTGGATGCCGGATTCATGCAACCAGTTTAGGTCACCGGGGGACGGCGGTTTCGCCGCTGGCCCCCAGCCGGCCAGAAGCCCCCGCGGTTCACCCCTCAGGATCGGCCTTCATGTCCGGAATCGGCGTGTAGCGCACCAGTGGGTCGTCGCCGCGGCCGTTGGTGGCCCCGCTGATGATGGTGCCCACAAACAGGTCGTGGTCGCCTTCGACGTCCATGTGGCACGACAGCTCGCATTCCAAATACGCCATGGATTCGGACATGATCGGCAGCTTGCCCATCACGCTCGGACGCAGGTTGAATCCGAGAAAAGGGTCTTCGTTGAGTTCGGAATCTTTGGCGAACTTGCGCTGCATAAGCCGGTCGTTGGCGCTGAGCTGACACAACGCGAAACGTCGCGATTCGCTGATCAGCGGCATGATCGCCTTGCCTTTTTCAATCGCCACGCTGACCATCGCCGGGCTATCGCAAACTTGCTGAACCCACGAGACCACCATGCCTCCACGCCGGTCTTCATGCTCGGCGGTCAGTACAAAAAGCCCATTGGGGATCTTGTTCAGCGCCGTGCGGATCGAGAGCATCAGCTCGGGATTGTCTTTGGGATCCGGGTATTTGCGTGCCGCCATACTTTTTTTACCAAGCGTCTACAGATCGGAATGCCGGGCCCCAGGGGCCCAATACAACATGTAGATCGTAGGGGTTTCGCAGCACAGCGGCAATATTTCTAATTCTGTCTCGCCCGCGCACACGACACGGCCCCGCCGCCGCCCTCTAGCGGCCCGCCGCCTCAAGCCCCGCAATCCAGTCCATGTAGCGGTATTCCACCGCGTGGCGCTCGTGCATCGCGCGCAGGCGCGTCAAAAACAATTCGTACAAGTCCTGCTGCCAGTCTTCGGTGCCCGCCTGGCAAAAGAAAATGCGGCACCCCAGCGGGCGCACCGTGTGGGTGCTGCACCGCCCGTCCAACTGATACGGGCACGCCCCGGGCGTTTGGGCCATCTGGGGCAGACGGATGCCCCCGCCCGCCACGGGCGTGGGCGGGGCCGCGTGGGCGTCTGCCGGGCTGTCGATTTGGCCCAAGAACCAGGCCACCTCCAAGGCGGTGACGTAGAGCCGGTGCCCAAAGCTGTCGAACTTGCAGCACTTGCCGCTGGTCCAGCAGGTGGGACCGCGCTGGGCGATGGCGGCATCGACCTCGGTGTAGAGCGCCCGCAGCTCGGCATCCACCGCAGGACGCGCGGCGGCGGCGCGCCAGGCCTGCCAGTCGCTCCGCTCGTCGGGGTCGATGGCCCCCACCACGTCAGAGCCCCACCGGGTTGCGTTGCAGCTCGACGGTGATCGCCTCCAAGGGCACAAAGTGGCCGCCGGTCTCGCCGGGCAGCTTCATGCCCGGGCAGTCTTCGGCGGACTGGGCCCAGGCCTCGGGGCTTTCGAGGTTGGAATCCCAAAACGGCCAGGTGCGGCACTGGGTGGGGCGCTGGCCGTAGATCGTGCAGCGTCCGGGGCTGTCCAAGCCCCCGGGCCGGGCCAAGAACACGCAGTCGTATTGGCCCCGGGCCACCCGCACCTCGTCCAGCGACCAGCGGCCCATCTTTTTCTTGGCGTAGCGTTCATAAAACGCGTCGGTGTCCATGCCCTTGGCCTTGGCCATGGCTGCGCCCTCGTCTTCATCAAACCACACATAGCCCGGTCCGCCGGTGCAGCAGCCCCCGCACTGGGTGCATTTGAAACGCAGCCCGTCGGCGTACCAAGGGTCCGGGGTGTCGGGCTGGGTCTCAGGCGGTGAATCGGGCATGGGCGGGATTGTAGAGCCTCGGGCCCACGCGACGCACCGCCTTTAAAGCGAATCCAAGAAGGCCAGCAAAGCCGCGCGGTCTTCCGCGGGCCAACGGGCAAAGCGGTCGCGCGCACCCCGGGCCTCACCGCCGTGCCACAGCACCGCTTCTTGGGCGTTACGGGCCCGGCCGTCGTGCAGCAAAAAGGTGTGCCCACTCACCCGTTTTTGAAGCCCCAAGCCCCACAAAGCAGGCGTCCGCCACTCGCGCCCGCTGGCCAAGCCGTCGGGGCGGCCGTCGGCCAGGCCTGGGCCCATGTCGTGCAGCAGCAAGTCGGTGTACGGCGCAAACGTCTGGTCGACCAACACCCCGTGGGCGGCGGTGGCGCCGGTCTGCATCACTGGGGTGTGGCACGCGTTGCAGCCCGCGGCCCCAAAAAGCTGCTCGCCGCGCTGCACCACCGGGTTGTGGGTATCGCGCCGAGCCGGCACCGCGAGGGTCTGCAAATAAAACGTCAACCGGTTCAGCTGCTTGCGCGACAACTCGACGCCCTCGTCGTCTGCGCCGTTGGGCAGCGCCGCCGCATCGGTCTGGGCCGCGGTGTAATTGCCGCCCGCGAAGTGCTCGCTGGTCACGCCCACATCGCCCGCCATCGCAGCCGCCGCCTGCTGGCGCAGGGTCGGCTGATTGGCCTTCCACCCAAAACGTCCCAGCGCCAGCGCCTGCGCGTCGTGATCCCAAACCCGGTTCACCCGCCCCGACACCCCATCCCCATTCGCGTCGTCGGGATCTGCCCGGGCCACCACGTGGGCCTCGGAAACCGCTTCCAACAGCCCCAGGCCAAACACCGCGTTGGCCACCCGGGCCGAGGTCATGGCCCCAGGCCCCAGCGGCCCGTCGGCCATGTCCACAAAATCCAGCCGCGGACGGCGCAGCGGTACCACCGAACCGTCGGCATACACAAACGGCGCCAACGGCTCCCAGGTCATCGCCGCCCGGCCTTCGGGGGCCAGGCCCTCCACCGCCCGGTCGCTCAGCTGCTCGCCATAGATCGGGTGGGCCGCCGGCGTGCCGTCGGGCCCGGGCACCGACAGGCGCACCAGCATCGACATCATCGGCGCCTCGGGCCCCGCGGGCGGGCGGCCGCGGCCGTCGCGCACATGACACGCCGAGCACGACACGCGGTTGAAATACGGCCCCAGCCCATCCAGCGAGCGCACCGACGCGGGCGCGATCACCCAGTTGGTGTTGAACAGCCGGTTGCCGATGGTGAAGTGGCGCAGCTCACCGATCGGCAGCCCCGGCGCGTGCTGGCCGAAGGCCTTGGACGTCACGTCATTGACCGTGAGCCCGCCGCCCGCCGGCACCACGTCAGGCACGCCGCCGGCGCCCAGCGACAACCCCAACACGCCGGCCACCGCCGCGATCAGCAGCGTACCGGGCATATAGCCCAGCCCACGCCGCGCGGCCCTCACGACGGCACGGCGCGGCGGGCGGCCCCGCTCAGGGGACATGAAGCTGGCGAGCAGGTCATTCACCGCCGATCACAACCTCCAGCCCCGACGCGGCGCCCAGCACCACCATGGACTCGGCGACCTCCACCAGTGTGTCCGAGAGCGCACCGAGCGCCACACGCCCTTGTGAACCTTCGGGCGAAGCCAAGATCGTGTCCACCGGCCCTAGCCGCTCCACGTCGTGGGCCAGCGCTGCGGCACGCGTCAGCGCCGCATCCACCGCCTGGGCCCGAGCGTCGTCAACGGCCCAGCGCAAGCGCAGCCCCGGCCCGCTCTGGCCATGCCACACCGCATGCACGCCCGCCACGTTGCGGATGAAATCGCGGTGGGTGTTGTCGGCAAAGCAAGAGTGCTCGTCTTCGGGGTCGCCCGAGTCCAGAGCCACCGCGATGCGTTCGCTGGCCAACTCGAAGCCCGCCAGCGTGGCCTGGGCGCTCAGCAGGTCTGTGATGACCTGGACCGAAGGCCTTGCTTCAAAACGCTCTCGGTAGTTGCCGGCCCCCGGCGCCCACTGGCCCGCGACATACGCCAAGTCGTCCACCAGCTTGGCGGTCACCGCCTTGAGATAAGCCCCGCGACGCTGGGCGTGGGGCGCCGTGGCGTAGTCATCCGCCGAGCGCTCGCCCGGGCCGTTCAGGCTGAAGTCTTGCCCCCACAGCAGAAACTCCACCGCGTGGTAGCCCGTGGTCACGTCCGCCTCGTCGCTGACCTGGTTGCCCGCCGCAATCGCCGCGGGGCTGATGTCAAAAGCGGTGTTGCTGATCAGCCCCGCGTCGGGATGCCCCTTGACGTAGTCGATGTGCGCCTCGTTCAGCGGCCAGCTGTTGAGCAAACCCTCAGGTCCTTCAACTCCAGTCACCGAATCCACGCCGTCGATGGGGCCGCCGTAAAAACGGTGTGCCTCGGTCACGCCGTAGCTCTCGCGTGAGACCAACCATGCCTGCTTCGCGGACTCCAGCGTCGTGGCCGCGGGCGCGGCCACCAGCGCGTCCACCGCGACCGACAGAGCCTTGGCGTCGGCCAGGGCGGCGTTGTACTGCCGCTGGGCCAGCTGGGCATAGGCCGCCACCACGGCGTGATCAGAAATCGGCTCGGGCGTCGTGGCCTCGGGAGCCCACGCACAGCCCCCGGTCACGGACGCGGCGAGAAGGAGTAACGAAGTGCAGGTGATGGGATTTTTCATGGATCAAGCCTTGCCGCTTGGGCGGCGTCAATAAATGAGCAAATGCACAGGCATTTGTAGGAAGGTTGCCAGACACCCCGCAGCGCCGGATGTTTGTGAAAGTTCATTTAGTAGGTCGCTTGAATCCGCAGCCCAACGATCACCGCCTCGTCTCCCGCCAGAGAATCCACCCACTGAAGGTGCGGCGTCACCGACACAGCGTCGTTCACCGTGTAGCGGTAGAAGAGCTCGCCCAGCGTCTCTTCGCCTGCCCCACCAGCGGCCCGGGCCCACCCCACGGCCACCCCCAGCAGGTCGTCATCGCGGCCGTTGAACCCCGTCAGCCCCAGCCCGCCCGACGCGGCGCGGTCGAAATCAAGCACGTTCTGGTCGCCCACAGAGTAGCGCCCAAACGCCGTCACCCCGTGGCCCACCTGCTGGTCGGCACTCAGCGAGATGCCCTGACCGTCAGGTCCACCCTGGGCCCGGCTGGACCACCCCAAAAGCCGGTAGTTCCCCGCCAGCTCGCCTTGAAACGTCGGCGTCCAACCCAACTCCACCGCGGCGAAAAGATCCCCGCCGCCTAGGTCGTCGAACGTGCTTTCTCCCCCGTCAGCGTTGGCATTGGCCAGGCCCGCCGACACGTAGTGCGTACCGGATGTGGGCGTCCAGGTCACGTTCACCCCCAGGCCGTTTTCGGGAAACGCCACCCCCACCGAGTTCACCAGCGGCGTAGCGAGAAAACCCGAGGTCTCATCGTTGGCCACCGCGTTGGCATCGAAATAGACCGTTTGATCCAGCCGCCCGAAGCTGACCACCAGCGTCTGGTCGGCAAAGCTCTGGCTCCACCACAGCTCGGTCAGCGCCACATCGGTGCTGTCCAGGTCGTCGTTCAAACCCTGCCCCACCCCCACATCGGCCGACAGGTCGCTGTCGCGATCCGAGCCCAGCGGCCGCCCGCCTTCGACCAACCAACCCAGCCCCCCCGCGGTGTCGCCGTTGTCGATCAACGTCCACGCCCCCAAAAAATCGAAGCTGTACGACGCCAAGGTATCGCGGTCGGCCGCGGTCTCCGACGCCGATTGAATCAACCCCGTCAGCCCCAGCTGATACGACAAACCGAACTCTTCCAGCGTGCCACGCAGCTCGCTGAGCGGCCGTAACCCCTGGGCCGGCGTGGCCTGCCCCGATCCGGCATCGGCCTGTGCCGCGGCGGGGTTCTGCAACGCAAAAACACACGTCATGACCATCAAACCGCCTTTTAAAATTGGACTCATCGCTTTTTGCTCCATCACAATCACGGCTTCATGACCTATGTGTAAGAATGCGGATCTATATATTGAGATCAATTCTCAGCAAATCTCCCGGCACTCTACTGCTGCCGGCTTGTTGTTGCAAGTCATTCTCAATACACTGA
>JALZVY010000260.1 GCA_023300125.1 Phycisphaera sp. | reverse complement strand
GCGGGCTCGGCCCCCGACGGCCAGGGCTACGAACCCCCCGCTGCGCCAACCCTCAGCGCCGCCGACACCCAAACCTTGCTCAGCAGCGGCCCCTGGACCCGCCGGGTACTCGCCCGCCACCCGCAGACCACCGCCGACACCCTGGACCAACTCGCCCGCGACGCGGACCACGCGGTGCGCAAACTCGCCGCCCGCCACGCCCAACTCAGCGCTGCCGCCCAGCTGGCGCTGGCCCAAGATGAAACCCACGACGTGCGCTGGGCCCTGGCCCGACGCCAAGACCTCAGCGTCGACGTGCTGGACACCTTGTCGCGCGACGTGCTGCCTGCCCTGCGCCTCGCGGCGCTGCACCACCCCTTGGCCCCGCCCGAACTGGCCCAGCGTCTGCGCTTCGACCTGGACGAAGACGTGCGCACCGCCGCCCGGCAAGCAGCCGACACACCCCGGTCTTAAACCACAAACCCGCCGCTACACCGCGGGCTTCACCACCGCCGCCCGCACCCGCTGCACAAACCCGTCCATCCCCGCGCCGGTCTTCGCCGACACCTCGTGGATGACCATGCCCGGGCGCACGTCCTGGATTGCGTCGTGCATGGCCTGGCGGTCAAAGTCCATCGCCTGGGCCAGGTCCATCTTGGTGATGACCGCCTCGTCGCCGGTGTTAAAAATCGTCGGATACTTCAGCGGCTTGTCTTCGCCCTCGGTCGTGCTCACCATCACCAGCCGCAGGTCTTCGCCCAGGTCAAACCCGCTGGGGCACACCAGGTTGCCCACGTTCTCGACAAACAACACGTCCAGATCCTCGATCGACCAGCCCGCCTCATCGATGGCCCGCTCGACCATGTCGGCCTCCAGGTGACACATCGTGCCTGTCTCGATCTGCCGCACCGGCACGCCCGATGCTTCAAGCCGCTTCGCGTCATTGTCGGTGCGCAGGTCGCCGACCAGCGCCGCGATCTTCAGGTCGCCTTCCGCGTTCAGCCGCTTCATCAACTGGGTCAAAAACTCGGTCTTGCCCGTGCCCGGGCTGCTCACCAGGCTCACCACAAAACACCCCGCCGCCCGAAAGCGGTCGCGCAAGCTGCGGGCCAGCTCGTCGTTCTTCTTGAGGATCTGCGTGCGGACTTCGAGGATGCGGGGCGTGGCGTTCATAGCGGGTTTCATTCTGTTTAAGGGAAGCAAGGCAGTCTAAGAAGTCAGCCCACCATCTCGACTGAAAGGATGTCCAGCTCGCGCCCCCGCACCAGGCGCGGGCAACGCGTCTGGCAGGTCGGGCACACCATCCGCTGGCCGGGCAGCTCGCGTTCATCGCCGCAGGTCTCGCACCACACCACCGCCGGCACCCACTCGATGTCCAGCCGCGCCGCGGCCAGGGCCGTGCCGCCCGACGCCGCACCCCACGCAAAGGTGAGCGCTTCGGGAATCACCCCCGACATCGCGCCCACCCGCACCGACACCGCGTCCACACCACCGCCGTCCGCCGCCACGGCATCGGTCACGCTCTGAACAATCGACATGGCCACAGACATCTCGTGCAAAGCGTCTAGGTCCCCTTCCAGGCGTTCAGGTCCGCGTTCGCGATCGGCGCCCGCCGGGCGGGCAGTTTGCCGTGGTCCACCAGGCTGCCCAGCACCTCCATGCACGCGTGCACGGCCATCACGCTGGTCACGTCGCCCACGTCGTAACACGGGGCCACCTCCACACACTCCATGCCGCACAGCCCCTCGGCGGCGATCAGCCGCAGCAGCTTCAGCACCTCACGCGGGGTAAAGCCCCCGGGCTGCGGCCAGCCGGTGCCCGGCACGTGGCCGGCCTCCACGCTGTCGATGTCGAAACTCAGGTACACCGCGTCGGCGTCTTTCCACGCCAGTTCCAGCGCCACCTCTGCGGCCTTCGCGATGCCCAGGTCCTCGATGTCGTCCATCGTGAACACGTTGGTGCCCTTCTCGCGCGCGCCCTTGACCCAGGCCCGGCTGGTCTGCCAGCCGCCGATGCCCAACTGCACCAGGTTCGTCGGCGGCGCGTTGGGGATGTTCGTGGCGTGGAACCACGGGCAGGTGTGCATCCGCTCGTCCATGTCTTTTTCGAGCGTGTCCAAATGGCGGTCGATGTGGATGATGCCCACCCGCCCGCCGACATAGGGCGCAATGCCTCGCACACACGGATAACCGATGCTGTGATCACCGCCCATGATCATCGGGAAGGTGCCGCTGGTGTACACCTGCGCCACCGCCCGGCTGATCTGGTCGAACGACTTTTCGATGTTGCCGATTGTGAACACGTCCCCCAGGTCACACATGTCCAGCGATTCGAACAGGTCCACGCCCATCTCGAAGCTGTAAAAACTGGTGTATTGCGTGCTGGCCCGCCGCATGCCTTGGGGGCCAAAGCGCGTGCCGGGGCGGAAGGTGGTGCCGATATCAAACGGCACCCCCAAAAAACCCACGTCGTAGTCCGAAGCCTTGCGCACGTCTTCGAGGTACGGCAGCTTCAGCATGGTGCTGATGCCCGCGTACAGCGGCAGCGGCCCGCGGCTGAAGGTGCCGATGGTCGGATCGCCGATCGAGTCGGCCCCGGGCAGGCCCATCTTCAGCGCGTGCTGCTCCGCGGCCTTGGCCTTGGTGGTGGGCAGCTGGGCCTCTTTGCGGAAGGCCGCTTGGGCATGGGGGTTGTGTGGGCCGTCGGTCATGACAAACTTCCGCTTCGCGGCCTGGCGGCCGGGTTCTCGTTTCTTGGGAGGGCGAGGCTCCGACCGAGCCAAGTCCCATGCGACATCGGCTCGGTCGGAGCCTCGCCCTCCCACAATCAAACCCGCCGTCCGCGAGGACAGTGATTTACGCGGGGACAAGCGAAACGACCGCCTGCCCCCAGCAACCCCGGTGGAACCGGAGGCAGCGGAGCGGAAACCTCACGTCCCCTTCCACGCGTCGATGCCCTTGTCGCTCTTGTTCTTCTTCTGCTTGGGCAGGTGGCCTTCATCCACCAGCGTGGCCAGCACGTCCAGCATCGCACGCACCGCCAACAGCGCGGTGATGTCGCTGGTGTCGTAGGCCGGGGCCACCTCCACCACCTCCATCGCGCAGATGCCTTCTTTGGCCACCCGCTTGAGCAGCTTCAACACCTCACGCGGCAGGAAGCCGCCGGGCTCGGGCCAGCCGGTGCCCGGCACAAAGCCGCAGTCCACGCTATCGATGTCAAAGCTCAGGTACACCTGCTTCACGTTGCCCGCCCAGGCAGCTTCAAGCGCGATGTCGGCGATCTTGTCGATGCCGTGCTCGTCCACGTCATCCATGCTGATGATGGTGCTGCCGCGGTCGCGGGCCACCTGCACGCCGGGCCGCGGCACCTGCCAGCCGCCGATGCCCACCTGCACCAGGTTCTTGGCCGGCGCGTTGGGGATGTTCGTCGCATGGAACCACGGGCAGGTGTGCATCCGCTCGTCCATGTCCTTTTCTTGCGTATCGATGTGCCGGTCGATGTGGATGATGCCGATGTCCCCGTCCACGTGCGGCGCGATCCCGCGCACGTTGGGATAGCCCAGGCTGTGGTCGCCCCCCATCAAGAACGGAAACGTGCCGTTGCCAAACACGTGGCTCACCGCGCGGCTCACCTGGTCAAAGCTCTTTTCGATGTTGCCGATGGTGAACACGTCGCCCACGTCACACATCTTCACGCTCTCGACCAGGTCGATGCCCAGCTCGTAGAAATAGCTGGTGTACAGCGCACTGATGCGGCGCATGCCCTGCGGCCCAAAACGCGTGCCCGACCGGTAGGTGGTGCCGATATCAAAGGGGATGCCCATGAAAGCGACGTCGTAGTCGCCAATGTTCGTCACGTCTTCGAGATACTTGGTCTTCAGCAGCGTGTTGATGCCCGCGTAGTGCGGCAGCTCGCCGCGCGAGAAGGTGGTGATGCTGCGGTCGCCGATCGAGTCGGCGGCGGGCAGACCGATATCCTGCAACGAAGCCACGTGCTTGTCCATCTCCTTGGTGGGGATGTGCTCTTCTTTGAGCGCAGCGAGATAGCCCTTCATCTGTTCGGGCGTCAGCGGTTCTTTGGCAGGTTCGGGCATGGGGTGAAGCCTTGGGGGAAATAGACAGGGAAGAAGAGCAAAGGGTATCCGTCAGTCCGTTGCGTAGGCACTTTTATACAGTTCGCCCACGCCCGCGCCGCGCAACACGCGGTCGGTCAAGGCGTCCAGGCTCTGGTGCAGGCTGAACAAACGCGGATTAAACAGCCAGCTCTGGGTAATGCCCATGAGGTGGGTGTAGATGTGCAGGGCCGTGAAGCCCGGCGCGTCGGGTCCCGCGGGGTCCACCCAGCGGGTTAAGGCGGCGATCACGTCGCGGGTCAGCCGTTTCTCGCGCTGATAAAGCACCGCGAGCTCGCCGACAAAATCGTTCTTATTCATCACCAGCCCGAACGCCGCGCGGTGGCACGGATCGTCACGCAGCAGCAGCAGCCAACCGCGGACGAAACACCGCAGCGGACCGTCATCGGCCTCCGGCTCCGCGTCGGCCTCGTCGATCAGCGCGTAGATGGGGTCTTGGCTCAGACGAACGACCTCAAGATAAAGCTCCGCCTTGTTGGGGAAGTGCCCGTACACCGCCCCACGGGTGGCCTGAAGCTCCGCCGCCACGTCGGCGATGCGGGTGGCGGCGTACCCGCGCGCGGCAAACACTCTTAAAGCGCCCGCAAGGATGTCGCGGCGGGTCTGCTGGGCTTGTTGGTCGGGAACGCGGGGCATGGCTAAGAAAGTGGCCTGGGGGTTGAGTGGCCAAGTGGCCGAGTGATGGGTTCCAAATGCTTGTGGATAGAACTGCGGTTGTTCATATCACGACGATCTTCATGGATACCCGAAAAAGAGGTCTTTGCGAGTTCACTTGCCTAAAGCACATCGTCACCCACCGCGGTCATGCGGATCACCGGCAGCTGCTTTTTCTTGGCCTCTCCCGGTGGGTGGATCAGGTGCTCAATGCGCTGCTTGGTCTGGGTAAACAGCGGATCAAACATCTGCTCGGGCGAGCGGGGCCGCGGCAAGGGGACCTCGACGATCTCTTTGACGTGGCCGGGGTTTCGGCCCAGCACCAGCACGCGGTCGGCCAAATGAATGGCTTCGTCCAAGTCGTGGGTGATAAACAGCACCGTCACATCGACGTTGCGCCAAATCTGCAGCAGGTAGTCCTGCATCTCGGCCCGCGTCTGCGCGTCGAGGGCGCCAAAGGGCTCGTCCATCAATAAGATTCGCGGCTTGTTGGCCAGCGCCCGGGCGATGGCCACGCGCTGCTTCATGCCGCCGCTGAGCTGATGGGGGTAGTGGTCGGCAAAGCCGTCCAGCCCGACCATGTCGATCCACTGCAGCGCTTCCCGCTCGGCCTTGGGCCCACCGCGGCCGGTGCTCTCCAAGCCAAACATCACGTTTTTCTTCACACTCAGCCACGGAAACAAGGTGTAGCCCTGGAACACCATGCCGCGGTCAGCACCTGGCCCGCTGAC
>JALZVY010000259.1 GCA_023300125.1 Phycisphaera sp. | reverse complement strand
CCGTAATAGCACCACGCGATCATGGTCGAGAAGGCGAAGAGCACGATGCTGATGGTCAGGATGTACGCAAAGCCGATCCCCGAGAGCGTGTCGCTCTGCTCGAAGGCGTAGAGCGTGACAGCGGTGCCGCCACCGGTCAGCCCCTCGGCCTTATAGGCGCCGGTCATCAGCACCACCATGCCGGTCATGAAGCAGATGACGATGGTGTCGATGAACGGCTCAAGCGAAGCGACCAGCCCTTCGCGGACCGGCTCGCTGGTTTTCGCCGCGGCGTGGGCCACCGCCGAAGAGCCGATGCCCGACTCGCTGGAAAACGCGGCCCGCTGGAAGCCGACCATCATGGCGCCAATCAGCCCGCCAAAGGCCGCGTCGGCCCCGAAGGCGTCGCGGAAGATCAGCCCCACCATGGCCGGCAGTTGGTCGATGCGCAAAGCGATGATGACCAGGCACGCGGCGACGTAGATCACCGCCATCACCGGCACGATGACTGACGTGGCAGCCCCGATGCGACTGATGCCGCCCAGCACCACCAGCCCCACGATCACCGCCATGGTGATGCCAAAGCCCCAGCTGGCATTGGCACGAACGCTGTCGATATCGCCCGCGGCCACGTGGGGGGCGATGAACTGGCTAAAGAAAGCCTCGAAGCTTTGGTTGGACTGGAACATGTTGCCCCCGCCCAAGGCCGCCCCCATCAAGAACACCGCAAAGACCACCGCCAGCAGCTTGCCCAAGGGCGCCAGCTTCGGCGAAATCTCCGCCAGCCCGCGGTCCAGGAAGTACATGGGCCCACCGGAGACCGAGCCGTCGGGGTTCTTCTTGCGGTAGATCTGCGCCAGCGTGGTTTCGTTGAACTTGGCGGTCATGCCAAACAAGCCCAAGACCATCATCCAAAACAGCGCGCCCGGGCCGCCGGTGGTCATGGCCACCGCCACCCCGGCGATGTTGCCCAACCCCACCGTGGCCGACAAGGCCGAGGTCAGCGCCTTGAACGGCGAGATGTCGCCCTCGCCCGCGGGCTCGGCGTACTTGCCACGCACCACGTCCAGGGCGTGCTTCATGCCGCGCAGGTTGATGAAGCGGTGATAGACGGTGAAGAAGATCGCCCCGGCCGCCAACCACACCACCAAGAACGGCATCGCCGGGCCGGTGGTGATGGCATCGCCGCGGGTGGTCTGGGGTACGCCCTGAGCATCGACCGGTTGATACTTGGCCCCGGGCGGCAGCGTCAAAAACACCGGCGGATCCAACGGCTTGCCCTGGGCATCCACCCGCTGGGCGGTGATCGCGGCGCCTCCTTGGACCTGCTGGAACACCGGGTCGGCTTTGTAGGTCGGCTGCCCGTCGGCTGCGAGCACCGGCTGGGTGAACGCGCCACCGGTGACGTCAAAGAACAACGTGGCGAAGACCGCGCCGTTGACCGCGTTAAGCCCCGCCTCCAAGCGTTCGCTTAGCGGGCGGTCGGGGTCGAGCGTGGCGGGCCCCACGAATACTGTTTGGGCGCAGGCCGCGGCGGGCACGAAGGCCAGCAACACCGCCAGCAGCGCGGATCGCATTAGGCGCCAGACGGCGGGGTGGGCGAAGGCTGAATGCATCGATCGGCTCCGATTCCAGATGAAATGGACAGGCCGCCTTGCGGCGTCGCGGGCCCGCGCACCGACGCGGGATAGCCCAGGGCCGCGGACGCACGCACGCCCGAGGCCTTGAGCCAACGGGAGACCGCCGCGTCGTTGCGGATGGCTTGAACACGGGCGGTCAGCGCGGCGCGGCGCAGCGGGTGGGTGTAACCCGCGGACGCATCGGTGAGCCGCAGGTCGGCTTCACGCACAGCCAGTTCCACCGCGCCGTCTTCCGGGTCGCCGCTGAGCTTCACGAAGCCCGCGCCGGTGAAGAGACCCAGCGATTCGTCCAACGCGGCGATGTCTTGCGCTTGCGGGGCTGGGCCTTGATCGGCAAACACCAGGTGCCGAAGCACAGCGTTGGTCGCGGTGCGGTTCAGCGGCGTGGCCCCGGCCTTGGGGCGCCACATCAGCCGCACCACGGTCATGGATGCGTAGTCGCCAGCCTCGGCACGGGCCCCGTCGGGAACCAGCACGGCGGTGACCGCGTCGGCCCCGTCCACGCGGTAATAGGCACGCATCCCCTCGCCCAAATGAATCTGCCCCCCCAGCCCCGCGACGGCGGATGCCGCGCCCCGCGCTTGCGCTTCGGGGTAGCGGTCGGTCACGCAGCCTGCCAGGCCCAGCGCCCCCACCAGGCACAAGCCCAGACACCCGGCCGCACGGTGGGCCCGGTGGCTGTCGCGCCGTGTTGCCTTAGACCAGCGCTTCACGAGGCCTCGCCCCCGCTGCCGCTGCCACTGCCGCCCGATGACGCCGGGCTGTCGTCATTGGCCACGTCCACACGCTCGAAGGCCGACGCCGTGACGGGCTGGGCGGCCGCGGCCGCCGCGGCGCCTTGGGCGTCGGGCCGGGCGATGCCCAACTCCGCCAGCGTGTCGCGCTCGATCACAATCCGCAGTTGGTCACGGGGCACGCCGGGCAGCGGCGTGCCTTGGCTGGTGGTGTTCACCGAGTAAAACGTCTTGATCGCTTCTTCGGGGCTGCAGAAGGGAAAGCCGCTGCCAAAGAGCACCTGATTCATCACCCCCGCCTGATAGGCGTGCACCAGGGCGTTGTAGAGCTGCCAGGAGTTCTGCACCAGCCCCGACACGTCGGCGTACACACCGGAGTGCTTGGACATCATCGCCACGCCCTGCTCAACCCAGGGCCGGCCAAAGCCGCTGAGCACCAGCTTCAATGCCGGAAACGCGCGGGCCACTTCATCAAACAAGTAAGGCCGGGCAAACTCCATCCGCGCCTCGCTGCACAGCGCCGCGGCGGATTCAACCACCACCGGCACCTGCCGGGCCACACACGCTTCGTAGAGCGCCATCGCGCGGGTGTCCGCGGGGTGGAAACCCGCCGCACCCGGGCTAAGGGTCACGCCCACCATGCCCATTTCCAGCGCGGCTTCCAACCGCTCCACCGCGCCGCCGAGCATCGGGTCGATGCCCACGAAGCCGATGTTCTTGGCCGGGTTGGCGGCCACCGCCGCGGCAACCTTCTCTGGGCCGATCGCCGCATTCAAGAGGCCGCTTTCAAAGCCCAGGACCGCGGCATAGGCCACCGGGTCCATGGCCTGGGCGTGCACGTCCGCGGTGGCGGGCTGGTGCGACCACGGGCCGTTGCTGTGGCGACGAACATTTTGAGCCACCGAAGGGCCCAGCTCCTCAATGGAGCTCCAAACGCGGGTGTGAAGGTCAACAATCATGGGCAGAAGCAGACAAGGTGCGTTTCAACGCGGATTCTAACGTGCGGGCGACACCCGCGGAGCCCGCTGGGGGCCGCCTACATCAGCTCGCGGGCCTGCGGGAACGATCCGAGCAGCGTGAGCTGCAGGCAATGCGTGCGTGCCTCGGCCAAAGCGGCAGCCACTTTGGGGTCGTCGGCATGGCCTTCGATGTCAATAAAGAAGTAGTACTCCCAGTTCATCCGCTGACTGGGACGCTCCGCCAACCGGGTGAGGTTTAGCCCGTGGTCGCGGAACACGTTCAACACCCGGGTCAGAGCGCCCGCGGTGTGCTCAGTGGTGAACAGGATCGACGTCTTGTCATCGCCCGAAGGCCGGGCGTTCTGCCGCGCGATGATGCTAAAGCGCGTGGTGTTGTTGGGGTTGTCTTCGATGTTGTCGAACAGGATCGGCAGGTCGTGCAACCGCGCGGCCAGCGTGCTGCCGATCGCGGCGCTGCCCGGTTCATCTGCGGCGATGCGTGCGGCCTCGGAGGTCGAGAGCGTGGCGATCGCATCGGCGTGGGGCAGCTGGGCCTGCAGCCAACGGCGGCACTGCCCCAAAGCCTGCTGGTGCGAGTAGACCTTCTTGATCTGATCCAGCGGCGTGCGCGACAACAGGTTGTGGTGGATGGCCACCAGCACCTCGGCGGCGATCTTCAGCGGCGTATCCAAGAAGCAGTCGAGGCTGGCGGTCACCCCGCCGTGGGTGCTGTTCTCCACCGGGATCAGGCCGTAGTCCGCGTGGCCACGGGCCACCGCGTCGAAGATCGCCGCGAAGTCAGCGAACTCCACGTATTCGACACTGGCCCCGAACTTCTTGCGGGCCGCCAAGTGGCTGAAGCTGCCCGCGGGCCCGAGATAGCCGATTCTCAGCGGGCGCTCAAGCGCAAAGCTGCCGGACATCAGCTCACGCCAGATCGCCTCGACGCAAGCGTCGGGCAGCGGTCCGTCGTTCGCACTGCGCACACGGGACATGACCGCCTGCTCGCGGTCCGGGGCGTAGATCGGCACCGCCTCGCCGGCTTCGCGCTTGATCTCGCCCACCCGCATCACCACACCCGCGCGGCGGTTGAGCAAGGCCACCAGCTCGCGGTCCAGGCCGTCGATCTCTTTGCGCAAGGGAGCAAGCCGAGCCTCGGCCGCGTCGCGGGCGGCGGCATCGGGCTCGGAGGGAGAAGGCGGCGTCGGGGACGTATCAGCCATGGGCGGCGATTGTACCGGCCAACGGGCCCCTGCTGGCGGGGGATCGTCGGCACGCCTCACGAGACAGGATTCTCACTCGCCCTGGCTCCGCGCGGGCTTCTTCCAACGGACGGCCAGGCGACGCTTGATAAACTCGGCGTTGTGACACGCCTTCTGCTCCTCGCTCAGACCGACCCCGCCGCGGCCCCCGCGGCCCGCACCTTCGCCGACCTGGTGGAAGGTTTGCCCACGGGATGGAGCGGCGTGCTGGCCATCGCGCTGGTGCTGGGCCTGGTGCTGCTGCTGCTGGGCAACCGCCTGGCCAAGGCCGGCGTGATTCTCTGCGGGCTGATCCTCGGCGGATTGGGCGCCGCAGCGGCAGCCACCCAAGTCAGCGCCGCGGCCGCGGGCACAACCCCGGGCACCTGGCTGCTGGCCTTCGGCATCGGCGGAGCCTTGGCGGGCGTGCTGATCGCTTGGCTGATGTTTCGTGTGTGGATGGCCGCCAGCGCCGCGGTGGTGCTGGCCGCGGTGGTGCCGCTTTCAGCGATGATCTGGGAAGGCAACGGCCCAGAACTCTCGTCGCTCGCCCCAGCCCAGCGCGCTGCCCAGGCGGCCCTCGCCGCGGTCGAAGACCACGTCGCGTCCATCCCCGCGACCAACGACGACCTGGTGGCCCCCCCGGCCCCTGGCCAGGCGGACGTCGCAACCCAATCACCCGCCAAGCCCAAAGATGACGAAGCCACGGCTTCCGGAGGCCTGTCCCTGCCAGTGATCGACCGCGCCCGCCTGGCCGACGACATCCACGGGGTCTACACCCAGCAAGCCGAAGAGATCGGTCTGTGGTGGAGCGACCTGCCCACCCCCTCGCGGCGGGTGCTTCAGTTTGGTGCGGCCATCGGGGCGTCCTGCGGAATCGTGCTGGGCCTGGCCGCCCCGCTGGTGGCCGCCGCCATTCAAACTGCCTTGGTGGGATCGATCCTGATTTTCACCGCCGCCCGCGGGCTGATTCTCAGCTTCGTCCCGGGGATGGCAGGCGTGCTTCCAGGCGAGTGGCGCGGGGTGCTGCTAACCATCGGTCTGATAACGCTGCTGGGGCTGCTCATCCAGTGGGCCATGCGCCGGGGTGCATCCGATGGGCCCGGGAAGGCCTAGCGCACGGCTCCTGGCAAGGGTCGAGCCCGGGCCGTCTTCCCCCGCTGGAGCCGCCCCATGAACCCCGCCCCTCTGCTCGCACAGCTCATCCCCGCCCCGGCCTCTGCCGTGACGGGAACCTCGATCCAGCCCGCCCCGGCGAGCATGGCCGAGGCAATCAAGAACTTCTTCGACGTGGTCGCGGGCATCTTCTCGCGCGGCGACGCGCTCGCCCAGCCCGAACACGTCATCCAACACCTGTCTGCGCTGGGCGCGGTCTGGGCGGTGATCTTCGTGATCGTCGGCGTCACCTGCATGATCAACGGCTTTCGCTTCTACCGCGCAGCCACCATCGGCATCGCCCTGCTCATGGGCATGTTCGCCGGGTACTGGTTCGGCGCAAAAATCGGAGCCCCCTACGTGGTCGCCGCCTGTGCCGGCACGCTGATGGCCACCCTCGCCTTCCCGCTTATGAAGTACGCGGTCGCGGTCATGGGCGGCCTCACCGGCGCATTCGTCGGAGCCAATCTCTGGGCCGGCATCGCAGACGCGGTCAACACCATCGCCTCGGACGGCGGCGTGGAGCGCTCGATCATGCCCACCAGCGCGTACTGGCTCGGGGCCTTCTTGGGCCTGCTGATCTTCGGCATGCTCGCCTTCATCCTGTTCAAGCTGTCGGTGGTGTGGTTCACCTCGGTCAGCGGCAGCACCATCGCGGTCATGGGCGTCTTGGCCCTGCTGCTGAGCTTCGAGCCTTGGCGGGCCACCGTCGCCTCCAGCCTGCAGTCCAGCGACCTGGTCATCCCCTTGCTGGTCTTCGTGCCCGCGATGATCGGCTTGGTGCTGCAGCAGATGCACAGCCGCGGCCTGGTGCTGGGCGCCGACGATGACGACGACTGACCCCCGGCGCATCACCACTTCATAGGATCGCGCCAACCCCGCCCCACCGCCGATGCCCCTTCAAGCCACCTGCCTAGAGCGCCTCAACGACGAGGGCGCATTCGCCGCGGCCCAGGTCTTCACCGACCTCACCGATCCCGCGGCCGCCATCGCGGGGCTGCACGAGCTGGTCAAACACCTGTACTGGGAAGCCAAAGACCTGCCCGCCGTGGTCTTCTTCGGCTGCGGCGGTGTGCAGCACGGGCTGACCGCCGCAGAACGCGCCAACGACCCCGACACCGGAGACGCGCTGCGCAACGCGGTGCGGGGGCTCAGCTACGACCTGGCAAGCTTCACCTGGCCCGGCTGGGGCGAGCCCGCCATGGTCCCGGGCCCCACCGACCTGCACGCCGGCCGCCACGCCGCCACGCTGAACCTGATCCGAGCCTTTTCAACAGGTGGTTACGCAGACATCCAGC
>JALZVY010000258.1 GCA_023300125.1 Phycisphaera sp. | reverse complement strand
TACTGAATTTGAACAAGCCTGTATAAGCCTATTCCTTCAACTTTGAAGCATTGACTCGATAGGATAGGTACTGCCTATTTCTTGACATGTGTGCTGATGGCGCGGTGGAGGTTGAAGATGAGGTGTGGGTGGAGCTGCCCGAGGACCCGGCCCAGGCGCTGGGGGTGCTGCGGGAGCGGGGCGAGGGGGCGGCGGGGGATCTGCCTGGGCGCGCGTGACGGGCGGGCCCGATCACCCGTAAAATCTCGCCCATGCCCGAAATCACCCTTGCATTGCCGCATCATTCCTACGCCGTGACCGTGGAGCCGGGGGCGCTGACGCGTTTGGCGGGGATCGTGCGTGAGGCGGTGCCGTCGGCGGCGGGGTCGCAAGGTCGCGTGGTGCTGGTGACCGACGAGGGGGTGGAGCCGCACCACGGCCGGACGGTGGCCAAGGCGTTGCAGGACGGGGGCATCGACACGGTGGTGGCGGTGATCCCGGTGAGTGAGAAGAAGAAGACGCTGGGGACGGTGCGGAATCTTTACGAGATCTTTCTAGAGAACAAGCTGGAGCGTGGGCACGCGGTGGTGACTTTGGGCGGGGGGATCTGCTGCGATGTGGCGGGCTTTGCGGCGGCGAGTTACTTGCGTGGGGTGCCGGTGGTGCAGTGCCCCACGACGCTGCTGGCGATGGTGGACGCGAGCGTGGGGGGCAAGACGGGGGTGAATGTGCCCCAGGGCAAGAACTTGATCGGGGCGTTTCATCAGCCTGCGGCGGTGGTGTGTGATCCGTTGGTGCTGGAGACGCTGCCCGAGCGCGAGTTGAAGTGCGGGCTGGCGGAGTGCATCAAGCACGGGGTGATCCGGGATCCGGATTTGTTTGCGTGGATTGGCGCGAGCGCGCCGGCGATTCTTGGGCTGGACCAGGCGGCGCTGGTGGAGTTGATTGCCCGCAACGTGCAGATCAAGGCGGATGTGGTGGTGGCCGACGAGCGCGAGGCGGGTGAGCGGGCGCATTTGAACTTTGGTCACACGTTTGCGCATGCCATCGAGGCGACCAGTGCGTTTGGCACGACTTTCAAGCACGGCGAGGCGGTGGCGATCGGCATGGTGGCGGCGGCCCGGTGTGCGGAGATGCGTGGGTTGTGCGATGCGTCGGTGGGCGAT
This sequence comes from Phycisphaera sp., assembly GCA_023300125.1. GTDB lineage: Bacteria > Planctomycetota > Phycisphaerae > Phycisphaerales > Phycisphaeraceae > Algisphaera. The sequence goes on along the minus strand of JALZVY010000258.1, from coordinate 4,680 downwards.
GCGATTGCGGTGGCGCTGGAGGCGGTGGGGCTGCCCACCGGTAGCGGCGGGCTGGCGTCGGATGCGATCTTGCTGAAGGCCATGGCGATGGACAAGAAGGTGCAGGGCGGCAAGGTGCGGCTGGTGCTGCCCACGCGGCTGGGAGAGGTGGTGATTGTGGGCGATGCGACGGCGGATGAGGTGGCCGCGGCGTGGGGTGCGGTGCGGGGCGCGTAGCACGCGTGTGAGTGCTGCGGGGACGTTGGGGTGCGGCAACCGCGCGGGGCGGGTGATCCGCGTTTTTGGGGGGAGGGTGATCGCTCACGCGGCCAATGACCGGCGGTCATGCTGTTTTGAGGGTTTAATTTTCGGGAAATCACGAAATTCTCTGTGTGATTTCGAGGGATGGGGCTACTCTCCATGCACAGAAGTCGCCGCTGTTGTGAAGCAACACCGTGGCGCTGAAATGCTATTTACCAAGGAGGTGTTGATTGAAGAATTCCCAAAGAGTTGTTGTGTCGCTTGCGGCGGGGTTGGCTGCAGCGGTGGTTCCCCAGGCGTGGGCGCATTGTTCGGGTGATGCGGCGTGCCCCAGCGGTGCTGAGCTGACCGGGGCCTTTGCGTCACTGAACGGCGCGGCGTCCAACAGCGTGGCGGTGGCTCCCGCGGCTGCGGCGCTTTCGCTGCCGCCTGCGGCCTCGGCGGTGGGGGCTCCCGGGGCGTTTGATATCCGCTTCAATTTCACGAATGCGCCCACGGCGGCGCAGCAGGCGGCGTTTGATACCTCGGCCGCGTTCTGGGAATCGGTGCTGGTGGGTTACCAGTCGGGCGTGACGCTGAGCGGCGCGGAGATCGACGTCACGCTGGGAAATATCGATGGCGCGGGCGGGACGCTGGGGTTTGGTGGGCCCAACGGGTTTGTGACCCCGCAAGCCGGGTTTGTTTTTGCGACCGACGGCGGGGGAAATCAGACCGGGGGGATCACGCTGGATACCTCGGACTTTGGCGCGGCGCCGGACATCAATGTCATCAACCACGAAGTGGCCCACGTTTTGGGTTTTGGCACGCTTTTTGAACTCAACGGGCTGTATGTCGAAGACAGCGGGGAGTTCACCGGGGTGAACGGGGTTGCGGCGTATCAGGACGAGTTTGATTCGCTGGCCTCTTTTGTGCCCATCGAGTTGGATGGCGGGCCGGGCACGGCGAACGGTCACCTGGATGAAAACATCATTGTCAACGCAGCTGGAAATATTGCTGGGGTTGGACTCACCGGCATCACCGACGCATTCGGGCGTGACCTGGCGAACGAGCTGCTGACCGGGGTGTTGGGGCCCAACCCCGGGGCCACTTTTTTGAGCAACACCACGGTCGCGACGTTTGCCGACCTGGGCTTTGTGGTCTCGCTCCCCAATGCGGTGCCCGAGCCCGGGACGGTGTTGATGGTGCTGGGCTGCGGAACACTGGTGGGTTTACGCCGCCGCCGGGCCTGAGGGCCGGGCCCGCCTGCATGGGCGGTGTGAATGGGGCGTGGTTGAACCGCTTGTGCAGCTTGATGAAACCGGCCCGATGGTGGGCCGGTTTTTTTGCGCGAACCGCTTGTGGTGTGTGGCGGGGCGGGGCGGTGTGCGTGGGAGTATTTTTTTTAGAGTTTGAGGAAGTGCTTGGCTGGGGGCGTTTGATGTTTCGGGTGTTGTGTGGATGTTTTTTGGGCCGACACGGACGGGGTGGGGCGAAAGAGGTGCGGGAGGCGCGTAAACACTTTGTTCGCATTGCTTTGCGGTGCAGGGGCTGGGCGGCGTCAAGACGTATTGTGGTTATTTAAAAAGTGGATTGACGGATGCGTGGAGCTGTGGTTCGGGTGATTTTCCGAATTAAAAATAAGTTATTTAGCAGTTTTTCTTTTGATAAAAGCGGTCTTTCGCATAAGGTTTTCGTGAGCAACTTGCCTCTGCCGATGCGATCAGCGGTGGCCATGAGGTTGCTCCCCCGCCTCTCCTCCCCGCCTCTTCCTCCCCCCGTCTCGCTTTCTCGTCTTAGCTCCGCGCGTCCTCGCTTCCCTACACACAGGAGAAATTTTCCATGAATAGTTTCAAGGTCGTTTTTACGTCCCTCACGGCAACGCTGTCGGTTTCGCTGGCTCCCCATGCGTGGGCACATTGCCAGAGTGAGGGGGCGTGTGTGACGACATCTTTTGATGTGATAGGTGACACTCTGTCGTCGACCTCTCTGTCGCCTTCGGGTCAAAGTGAATTGACTGCGCAGCCTTTGGCCACGGGGGGGGCGTCCGCATTGGCCCTCCAAGAGGGGGCTGCAGTAAGTGCCAATTCAGGGAGCTTTGACATTGTGATTGACCCTGGGGCGGGGTTGAACGCCAATCCGGCGGCTTTGGCTGCTTTTAACCGTGCTGCGGAGCAGTGGGAGGCGTTTATTACTGACCCGGTGACGGTCACCATTGCTGGGAATTTTACGCCGTCGAGCACAGGGGCGCTGGGCTCTTCGCGGAGCCCGATTTTGACGTCGAGTTACACCACGGTTCGAAACGCTTTGGTCGAGGATGCGGCGAACGAGAGTGATGATGCGATCGTGGGTTTTTTGCCGACTGCAAACCAATTCCTGGGGTTTGCTCCAGACGGGATTTCCTTCACGTCGGGTCTTGGGGCGACGGCAGCCAATTTGAGAGCTGTGGGGCTTGGTGCGACTGTTGACCGTATTTTGGATGGTGCGCCCGACAGCACGATTGAGTTGAATTCGAATGTAAATTTCGATTTTGACAACAGCGACGGGGTGGATGCCGGGTCGTTTGACTTCGAATCGATCGCGTTACATGAAATTGGCCACGCGTTGGGGTTTGTGTCAGCCGTCGACACGGTTGATTTTTTGGTTGAAACTGGGGCGATGCGATCCGTGACGGTGAATGCGGTGGATTTATTTCGTTTTAACGCGGGCACCGAGCATGATCCGTCGACGCCAGAAGAGTTCGCGACAGCAGCGCGTTGGATACTTCCGGGTGGTGACGCTATTTTTGATCAAGTCATCGACTTGGACTTCGGAGATGTCGAAATATTGTTGTCTACCGGGACGACGAGTGGTGGAGACGGCAGGCAGGCAAGCCACTTCGCCGACAATTTGGGGCTGGGTGTTTTGGACCCTACGCTTGGGTTCCGCGAGGTCGTGACACTGTCGGCGAACGACTTGCGCGCCTTGGATTTGATTGGCTTTGACATTGTGATCCCCGAGCCGTGCGCGGCCTTGCTGCTGGGCTGTGGCGGCATGGGGTTGCTGGCGGGGCGTCGCCGGCGCGGTGCGTGAAGGGGGTGCTTTGGCCCTGGAAATGGGGCTGCATGGAACCTGACCGCGAATGCATGAAGCCGGCCCGATTGTGGGCCGGCTTTTTTTGGGCAAGCCCTCTACGCTATGGGGATGAAGAGCGTGCGCCGCAGCAATTTTGAACCCCGGCTGGAGATGATGCCGCTGCTGGATGTGGTTTTTTTGCTGCTGACGTTTTTTATCTCCAGCTTTGTGGTGATGATCCGGGCCGACACGCGGGGGGTGGCGTTAGCGCCGGTGGCGGGGTCGGCCGCGGCCACGGCGCCGGCGGGGGCGGTGCGGCTGTTGGTGCTGCAGCCCGACGGGGGGCTGAGCTTTGATGGGGACACGGTGGCGGAAGGGGGGCTGGATGCGCTGTTGAAAGGCTTGGCGGACGATCCGGCGGGGCCGACGCTTTATGTGAGTTTGGCCCAGGAAGACGCGGGGGCGGGGGACCGGGCCGGGGCGTTGTGGGGACTGCTTCAGGCGATCGACCGCGCGGGGGTGAGCAACGTGGTGCTGGTGGGGGCGCCGGCGGCGGACGCGACATCTGAAAGTTCACCATGACGCGCGGTCGTGGCAGCGCGGAGTGGGGCGGGGATGCCGGCGGCGGCGTGGTGTTGCTGGTGTGTTTTGTGCTTGCGCTGGGGCTGCATGTGGGGCTGGTGCCGGCGCTTGGCGGCGGGTGGGGGTGGTCGCGGGAGGCTGAGGGCCGCGGGCCGCAGGTGCGGTGGGCGCCGTCGGTGGCGGGGGGGATGGCGGGGCAGGAGATGCCGCTGGCGATGCTGATTGATGAAGGCCGGGCGGCGGGCAGCGGTGCGGGGCAGGGGGTGGAGGTGCGGGTGCGTTGGTCGCGGCAGGGGCAGGGGCAGGGGGCCGGAGACGGCGAGGGCTTGGAGGTGGCGCGGTGGGACGCGTGGTCGGCGGTCGGGGCCGATGTCGGGGGCGATGTTGCGGCTGAGGCTGAGGCTGAGGCTGGCGGGGGGACGCTGGCGTGGGGGTGGTCGGTGCCTGGGGACTTGTCGGGGCCCGGGTGGTTGTTGGCGCAGGTGCGCCCGGCGGGGGCGGGGGCAGAGGATGAATCGGGCTGGTCGCCGGTGGCGGCGCGGTCGTTGTGGATCGATCCGGCGGCGCCGCCCGAGGTGGGGGTGGAGCAGGTGGTGGCGCCCCGCGCGGTGGCTGCGGGTGGGGTGCTGCGGGTGGGGTACACGCTGGTGAACCGCGGGCCGGGCTGGGTGCGGGGGCCGGTGGAAGACCGCGTGGAGCTGTGGCCGGTGGCAGGGGCCGAGGCTGCGCTGGGGGCTGAAACGGGGGCTGCGCCGGGGGCCGAGACCGGGGCTGAGACCGGGCCTGAGCCTTGGACGGTGTCGACGGCGGCGCGGCGTGAGCCGATGG
>JALZVY010000257.1 GCA_023300125.1 Phycisphaera sp. | reverse complement strand
TTTTTGTCGCGGTGATTGACCGCGCCGTACTTGGCCAGAAGCTCGGGCTTGCCGTCCCGCACGTCGTGGGGGTGCGAAAAACCGAAGTAAATCAAAAACGGGTCAGCATCTTCTGAGGCCTCGCGTGCCTCCAGATAGTTGAGCACCTGCTTGGCGTGCCAGCCGCTACCGGTCGCGTCGGTACCCCCACGCTTGGTGGAATCATGCACCACCGTGAACTGCTTGTTCGCCGCGGCGTAGCTGTTGCCCCTCTTGCACGTCCGCATGGTGTCGTACCCCGCGGCGTTAAAGACCGCCGCCATGGTGAAATGCTCAAGGTCTGGCGGAACATGTTCAGGGTCGGCGAAAAGCGGACTGCGGCCCGGGGACCGCTTGTCAGGCACGTGCCAAAGCGTGCGGCCCGACATAATCATGTGACGCGACGGTGTGCACACGCCGCCGCTCCAGGCCCCCATCTGGTGGGCGCCCTCAACGACCATGCCTTGGGCCGCCAGCCGGTCAAGCACCGGGGTTTCCAGCTCCGATTCCGGGGCGTAGGTTTTCAGATCAAACGGCGACTGGTCGTCGGCCATGATGTACAAAATATTGGGACGTTTCACCTCGGGCGCTGCGGCGCCGAAACTCGGCAACAACGACGCAAGCAGTCCTGCGGCGATCCATGCGGTGTATTTACCGACCTGCATTTTTCTTCCTTTCACTTTTCCAGATTCTGATCTTGTTCGTATCGTTTGAGGCCGCCGCACCGTCGGTGCTGCGGCCGGCGGCCACATCCGCCTCCAGCTGTTCAAGCAAGCGGGCGACCACGTCCGGCTTGGTTTCGTAAAGATTCGTGGTTTCAGCCGGGTCGTTTTCCATGTCGTAAAGCTGGGCCTTGGGGGCATCTGCCGAAGCGTTTTTTTCGTTCGGAGAGGACCACCCGCCCGACGCCCGCGCGAGGCACAGCTTCCACGGGCCCATGCGGTAGGCAAAGTGGCCTTTGATGGAGTGGTGAATCACCCCGGCGCGGGTTGACGCAATCGGCTCTCCCGACAACGCGGGAAGAAAGCTGACACTGTCTTCTGCGCTGTCCGGCGGCAGCGACGCTCCGGTGATGTCAGCAAGCGTGGCCATCAAGTCGGTCAGGCAAATCAGCTGATCGCTGTCCGTGCCCGCCTCCACCTTTCCGGGCCAGCGCACCACAAACGGCACGCGGTGGCCCCCATCCCAGATATCAGATTTGGCCCCGCGCAGGTGGGCGCTGGCATGATGCCCGGCCTTCTCCAGCTCGCTGAAATTGGCCGCCTTGGAGCACCCGTTGTCGCTGGTGAAAATTACCAGGGTATTGTCGTCCAACCCGGTATCCCGCAGTGCCTGCAGCATGGCACCAAACGCCGCATCGGTCTGCATGACAAAGTCCGCGTACGCGTTGATCCCGCTCTTGCCCTGCCACTGCTCCGTGGGCAGAATCGGGGTGTGGGGCGAGCCCAGCGGCACGTAAAGAAAAAACGGCTGATCCGGGTTTTTTGCCCGTTCTTCAATGTACTCAACCGCCTTGCGCTCCAGACGCGGCAGCATGTTGATCTCGTCGTCATAAAGGATCACCGTGTCGTCGTCGATGACCGCCTTCATGTCTCTTGCGTGATGAAAACCGTGGTAGGTATCAAAGCCCCGGGTGATCGGCCCATCCGGGATGCGCGCGCCGACCGGCGGGAGATCCCTCTTCTTCTTGGGCTTCTTTAAAAGCTCTCCCGTCGAAGGGTCTTGGTACTGAAAATCAAGGTGCCACTTGCCAATGATCGCGCTGTGATAGCCCTGGTCTTGCAAGAAGCTGGCCACGGTGGCACGCCCCGGCGCAATCAGGTTGGGCTGATACCCCTGCGTCACCCCTTGCTGCAGACGGGTGCGCCAGCTGTAGCGGCCGGTCAGCAGGCCGTAGCGTGTGGGTGTGCAGACCGAGGACCCCGAGTGCGCGTCGGTAAAGACCATCCCTTCGGCGGCCAGCTGGTCAACATACGGCGTGGGGATCTTGCCCCGCTCGGGGTTGAGGCTCTGCACATCGCCGTAGCCCATGTCGTCGGCCATGACGAACAGCACATTGGGCTTGGTCTGCCCAGCATACGCGGCGTTGGCCACGGCCAGCAGGCCGGCAACCCAGATCAATCGTTTCATTTTTAGGGCGTTCATCAAGAGGCACTCCATTTTCGGGGCGGTCACGGGCACTGAAGCCCTGGGGATTATTGGGTTGGCTCAAAGAGCCCGGAACTGACCATCAAACCACGTGTATCGGTGACGGCGAAATACGCCGCGGTCGCGTCGGCCGGGAGGTCCGCGGAGACTTCGGAGCCTCGCGACTCGGCCGGCATCGCGTGCCATTTGCGGATGGGCCAGCGGGTGTCGTCACGCGTCACCATCAACCGCACCGCTTTGATGCCCCGCGGGGAATCCACCGCGACGCTGACCCGATCGCCGGCCCGCTGAATGGCCCCAACGCGCGCCAGAGGCTCGCCGTCTTTAACCACGCTGTCGGCGAAGGCGTAGATCTCTTCGGGTGCCCAGCCGGCCTTGTGGCCGTGGGGCATCTCAAGGGTGAAGCGCAGCGTCGCCGGACCGTCGGCGGCCCGAACGCTGGCCTGCGTGGCGGGCATGTCGAAGTGTTTGTCGTTGGTCCCGTTGATCCAGAGGCTGGGCATCGCAGCGCCAGCCAGGTACGCCGAGGCGTCGAAATACCGGTTGACCACCTGCTTGTGTTGGCCGTCCTTGATCGCCTTTCCCATGTGGCCCTGGGAGTCGGCCAAAAAACCGCATCCGTACACCGGCACCGCGAACTTGAAGCGGCTGTCCAGGCCCATGACCGTGCTGGTCAGCATGCCGCCCCAGCTGATGCCGGTGATGCCGGTCCGCTCGGGGTTGACCTCGGGCATCGATCGCAGCAGCGAGTGGGCGAGGATCACCTGGGCGACGGCGTGGGTGTACCACTGCTCATCGAGCGGCTTGTCGAAGTCGAGGTACACCCCGTGGCGCGACGGGCCGGGGTGCTCGGTGGCAACACGGTCGCGGGGGTTGTCGGCGTTCGGTTGGGTCCGCGGCAGGTGGCCCTCCAGATCCATGCTGATCGCGGCGTAGCCACGGCCGTTCCACCGCTTCACCCACGCATCAAAGGCCGTCCCCCCGCCGCCGTGCACCAGCACCACCCCAGGCCAGCCACCCTCGGGCACCGGGCCTTCGGGCGTTGCGTAATACGCAAAGACCTGCACCCGCTTGCCCTTGTAAGGCAACGACTCGTACAGCAGGCCCTGCACACCGCTTTTGGGCACCGCGTCGCTGGGTGCCCACGCCGTGGGCTCGAACAACAACGCCAAATTCCAGGGCGACTCCCCGGCGGCGGAAGCCGAGCCCAGGGTGGCGGCAAGCAGCAAAACCAGAGAGTGCTTGAGCATAGGATTCGTGGGGTCACACAGGTCGGCGGCGGATCAACAAGTCGGCCGCGATCAGACGGCCACGCGGTTTAGAAAACGCCCTGTTCGCCGTTCGTCAGCCGGCGCGCCATGGAGTTCACCAGCACGATCAGGCCCAGCCCGACGATGGCCTTAAACAAGCCCGCCGCGGTGGCGAGGCCGAAGTCCATCTGCAGCATCTGCCGCAGCACGTACGTGTCGATGATGTCCGCCGTGTCGTAGACCAGCGGGTTGTACATGTTGTAGACCTGGTCGAAGCCCGCGGTGAGGATCTGTCCCAGGCTAAGAATCAGGAGCACGATGATTGTCGGCGTGAGCATCGGCAGGGTGATGTGGGTGATCTGCTTCCACCGATTGGCCCCATCAACCACCGCCGCTTCGTAAAG
>JALZVY010000256.1 GCA_023300125.1 Phycisphaera sp. | reverse complement strand
GCCCGCGGCGCGGTGGGCGCGGTGGAGGTCGAGTGCGATGCGCTCGGCGCCGCCGTGGTGGACGGCCAGGCTGACCTGGGCGATCTTCATACGCGGGTGAACGTACCATCGACAGCATGCCCGCGACCGCAGCGCTCATTGATGCCCGCCCCCTGGGCCCTGATCCGTCGGGTATCGGGGTGTACACACTGAACCTGCTGCGGGGGATCGCGGCGGCGGATCCGCCGCGCCCTGTGAAGGTGTGGGTGCGTCCGGAGGTGGTGGGGCGTTTGCCCCCGGCGGTGACAGGCAGCGGGGCGTTGCAGTTGATTGAGCGGGCGGGGTCGCCGGCGTCGCCGCGCAGCTTGTGGACGGCGGGGCGCGACGCGGACGTGGACGCGGGGGGAGGGGATGTGTTGCATGTGCCCGACGTGTTTGCGCCTTTGCGCGGCGGGCCGCCGAGCGTGGTGACCCTGCACGATGTGATCCCGCTGGTGTGCAAGGGGCAGCTGGCCAAGAGCCGCAAGCAGCAGCTGGCGTGGGTGTGGCGGCGGTGGTTGAAGGTCCAGTGCCGGCGGGCGGCGGCGGTGGCGACGGTGAGTGACTATTCGGCGGATGACATTGCGCGGGTGTTGGGGGTGCCGCGAGGGAAGATCACGGCGATTCACAACGCGGTGGAGGTGGACGCCGCGTCCGGGCCGCCCCAGGGCGATGGCTTGGTCGCCGGGCGGTTCATCTTGAATGTGGGGCTGCGATTTCCTTATAAGAACGTGGACGGGTTGATCCGGGTGTTTGCCCGGATGCGGGATGCGGATCCGGCGTTGCGTGACGTGCGGCTGGTGGTGGTGGGGCCGCACGACCCGCGCTACCCTCAGGCCGAGCAAGAGGCCCAGCGGCTGGGGCTGGGCGATGCGGTGCGGTTCATGGGATACGTCGACCACGAAAAGCTGGCGATGTTTTACGCAGCGGCTGCGGTGGTGGCGGTGCCGAGTTTTTACGAGGGATTTGGGCTTCCGCTGGCTGAGGCGATGGCGGCGGGCACGCCGGCGGTGTGCAGCAACCGGGCGAGCCTGCCCGAGGTCGCGGGCGGCGCGGCGCTGGTGGTGGACCCCGACGACCAGGCGGGGTGGGCGGATGCGCTGGCGCGGGTGCTGAACGATGCGGCGCTGGCCGAGGACCTGGCGCGGCGCGGGCGCGAGCGTGCCCAGGCGTTTTCGTTGGCGACCTTCGGGGCGGCGTATCTGGATTTGTACCGGCGGGTGGCTGCGGGGTGTTAGTAGCTTGGGCCCTTGGCCACGCGGGCCAGGTGCTTGAACGCCCAGCCCCAGGTGCCCGGGTGCAGGGGGGCGGCCTTGACCGCGTCGCGCGCCTCGCGGAGTGCGCCGCGTCGATCGTGGACCGAGTGGTAGAGGACCGCCAGGTGCTGGTGGACCTGGGCGCGTTCGCGACGCGACGGGCTGCCCACCTGCCCCCAGTGGGCGTGCAGGGCGCGGCGGACGGCGTCGATGGACTCGTGGCCGCGGGTGGCGCAGATGCTTTCGGGGTGCACGCGGTAGTCCAGCAGCGGCTCGGGCAGGCTGGCGATGCGGGTGATGCGGCTCATCCGCAGCCAGCACTCGTAGTCTTCGGCGGTTTCGTAGGCAGGGTCGTAGTGGCCGCCGGCGGCCTCGAAGGCTTGGCGGCGGAACATCGCGGTGGGGTGGGCGATGACGTTGTGGCCTGCGTTGAGCCGGGCGGCGATGGCCTCGGGGCCCGACGCCCAGACCCGCAGCAGGTGGGCGTCGGGGGGGATGCGGCGTCCGTCGGCGGTGCAGGTGGTCCAGGCGCAGCCGAGCAGGCCGATGTCAGGGTGGGCGTCGAGGTGGCTCGCTTGTTTTTGTAGGCGTTCGGGGTGGGCCAGGTCGTCGGCGTCCATGCGGGCGATGAGCGGGGCGCGGGCGGCGGCGAGGCCGTCGTTCAGGGCGCCGGTGATGCCGGTGTTGGGGCGGCGCACCAGGTGCAGACGTGGGTCTTCGTCGGCGAGGCGGTCGAGGATGGCCCCGGAGCCGTCGGTGCTGCCGTCGTCGACGACGATCAGTTCCAGGTCGCGCAGGGTCTGGTTCAGGATGCTGCGGCAGGCGGCTTCGACGTAGGACTGGGCGTTGTAGACCGGCATCACAACGCTCACCCGCGGGGCGTCGGTCGGGGGTTGGCGATCGGCGTCTTGGGCGCCGAGGGCGGCGGCGTGGCGCAGCAAGTGGCGGTAGTTCGGGGCGGCGTGGACCGCCCGCCAGCACAGGGCGCGGACGGTGTCGGGGCTGCGGGCGTCGCGGGCGTCGCGGACCAAGTCGCGGTACACCGCCATGCGGTCGCGGAGCGGCGGCGCACCGACGCGGCGCCAATGGCTGCGTATGGCCCTTTCGATGTCGGTGATCGACTGGGCTTTGTGGCGGGCGCGGAGGCTGGCGTCGTGCACGCGGTGGTCGGTGAGTACCTCGGGCAGGCAAGCCAGGCGGGTGTGCTGGCTCATGCGCAGCCACAGATCGAAGACTTGGTCCACCGCGAAGCGCGGTTTGTAGCGGCCGCCCGCGGCGTCGAAGGCGGCGCGGCGGAACGTCGCGCTCGAATGCACGATGCCGTTGCGGCCGCCGGCCAGCAGGCGGGCCAGCACGTCGTGGCCGCGGGCCCAGACGTCGCGTTCGTGGGCGTGGGCCGCGGTGGGGGTGTTCTGATCGCTGATGCGTTGGAACCCGGTGCCCAGCAGGCCGACCTCGGGGTGCGCGTCGAGGTAGGCGATCTGCTTTTCGAGTCGGGTGGGATGGGCCCGGTCGTCGGCGTTGAGGCAGGCGATCAGGGGCGCGGCGGTGGCCGCGATGCCGGCGTTGCGGGCGCTGGCAACGCCGTTGTGGGGGCGGCTGAGCACGCGGACGCGGGGGTCGTTGTCGGCGAAGCGCTGCAGGATGGCCGGTGAGTCGTCGGTGCTTCCGTCGTCGACGGCGATGAACTCGAAGCGGGTGAATGTTTGTTCGAGCACGCTGCGGACGGCGGCTTCCAGGTGGGGCTGGGCGTTATAGACAGACATGACCACGGCAACGCGCGGTGCGGGCGCGGTGGCGGATGCGGCGCGGTCGGGATCGGGGTGGGGGGGCTGCACGGGGCGGAGCTGCGCAGGCTGAGGAGCGCAGCGTGGGAGTCGGAAGGGGCGGGGTCTCGCTGCGCGAGGTTTTGTTTGGGCTGGATCCCCGTCAACGCGGGGATGAACGATGGTACCGGTGCCTGGTGGGGGCGGCCAGAGGTGGGGGCTTAGTGGGCTTAGTGGACTTCTTGTGAGCTTCCGGGGCGGGCGGGGTTCAACAGGTCGTTGACGTGCGGTGACGCGACGCCGGCAGCGGCGAAGATCTCGGCGAAGCGGTGGCACCAGGTGTGCTCGCCGAGGGTGCGGACGTGGCCGGCGTCGGCGACGGCGCGGCGCTCGTCGTCGTGGTTTAGATAGTGGCGGGCTTTGTCGATGAGCTGGCCGAGGGTGGCGAAGGTTTCGATTTCTTGGCCGGGGGTGTAGTAGCGGTCGAGTTCCTGCGCTTCTCCTGAGAGCAGGAAGCCGCCGCAGCCGGGAACCTCGAAGTTGCGCCCTTTGATCTGCTGGGCGCCGCCCAGGTCGATGTCATCGGGCGTGAGGGAGCCGGGTGCGGGCGGGGGCCAGAGTTTGGCGCGGGCTCGCAGCCCGCGGCGGTAGACGCCCGCGGCGTAGCGTCCCACGCGCGGCAGCCGGGCGAGCTGGTGCAGCCGGGGGTTGTCTTCGATGTCGGTGCTGCGCCCGCGGGCGGTCACGGTGCTGGCGTTGGAGAGGTTGAGGTTGATGCGTGAGGTGTTGAAGACCTCGATCATGCGGGCTTGGTCGATGCGGCCGCCGCCGGGGCGGCGCGGGTCCCAGCCGTGGCCAAAGACGTCGACGGTGAGCCCGGCGTTGCGCAGCACCTCGACGATGGCGCGGCGGTTGCCGTGTGGCAGCCCGACAAAGCTGATGTCGTGCTTCATCTGCGCCGCCGGGTCGCGGCGGTAGGTGAAGGGGTTGGCGGCCCACTGGCTTTTGATCATGTTGACGCCGCGCAGCGCGTGGTACTTGGGCACGGCGCTGGCGGCGGTGGTGACGACGTGGTTAAAGCACTTGGCCCAGTCGGCGCTGTAGTCGTCAAAACGCCAGTGGTCGTCGCAGAACCAGTTCACTGTGGGCGTGGTGGTTTCGTCCGACAGGCGGCGCATCAGGTGGCGGTCCAGCTCGTCGGTGAACAGCACGGTAAAGAGAAGGTCGGGTTTTTCTGCGTCGACCAGCTCGCGCAGCCGCTTGGTGGTGGCGGACGGGCCGTGCTCTTTGGCGGCGGCCACGGTGTCGAAGTGCAGCACGTCGCAGCCCATGCCGACCAGCGTGTCGTGAAAAGCGCACTGCTCGAAGCTTGGGCCTCGGGCCGGGTCGCCGTAGTCGTGCTTCATCGCGGTGTAAAGAATGCGCATGGCGGACTCGTTAGGCGGGCGTGGCGGGCAGGCGAAGCAGCGTCATGCCCGGTAGGCCCAGGTGGCTGTGGTGGGCTTCGATGTCGGGGCGGGTGGCGAGGAACGTGGTGATGGCTTCCCAGGGGCCTTCGTTGTAGCCGCTGCCGGGTTGGGTCAGGGTGTCGTGCAGAAGCACCGAGCCCCCGGGCATGCGGTCGCACAGCGCCAGCTCGCGGGTGACGGTGTCTTGGGCGTGGTCGCCGTCGAGGAATAGCAAGGTGGGCACGCCGGGCGCGGCGTCGAGCAACTGGGCGGCAACCTCGGTGCCGTCGCCGGTGTGCAGGGTGACGCCGTCGAGGCCGCGGCAGTGGCGGCCGTGGTCTTTGCCGGGGAACTCGGGGTGCGACGCGTCGCAGAGGTCGATGGTGTGGACCGGCGGCGGGACATCGAGCAGGCGGCCCAGCTCGTACCAGATGCGGGCGGACTTGCCGTGGTGGGTGCCGACGTCGATCACCTGCGCGGGGCGCAGGTCGAAGAAGGCGGCGGCCATGAGCATGAGTTCGCTTAGCGGGTAGGGGTGGACGCCCACCACGGGCACCAGGCGGTCGAGCACGACGCGCGAGGTGGCGAAGGCTTCGACCTCGAGACGGGCCGGGCGGCGGCCGCCGTGGGTGACGGGCGGCGGCGGTTCGGCCTTAGCGGCGGTTCGGGATCGGGAAAAGAGTTTCATAAGCGAACCGGGGTGTTTCAGGCGGTGTGGGCAGCGTGGTGAACGATGGCGTCGCGGTAGACCGCTTCGTAGGCGTCGGTGGCACGCTCCCAGTCGAAGCGGGCGTCGAAGGCGGCGCGGCCTGCGGTGGCCATGGCCGTGCGGCGTGGGGCGTCGTTGAGCAGGGCGTCCAAACGCGCGGCAAGGTCGCGGGGGTTGATGGTGAGCAGGCCGCGGTGGTCGGTGGCGGGGACCATGTCTCCGCAGCCGCTCCATTGGGCGATCTCGGCGCTGTTGCCTGCGGGGCTGGCGACGAATGGCAGCCCCGCAGCGAGGCACTCGAAGAGGACCAGCGGAGAGCATTCGACCCGTGAGGGGAACACAAACACGTCGGCGGCGCGGAAGGCGGCGACCACTTCCTCGCGTGGCAGGTCGAGGGTGCGGGCGGTTTTGCCGCCGCGGCTGGCACGCCGTACCCCGCGGTGGCAGGCGTTCCAGCAGCCGGTGCCCGGCGTGCCGTTGCCCACGATCAGCAGGTGGGCGGACCGGGTTTTGATTTGGCGGAAGGCTTTGAGTGTGCAGGCGTGGCCTTTTAGCCCGGTGTGCGTGCCGACGGTGAGCAGCAGTGGCCCGGTCGTGGGGATGCCGTGGCGCTGCCGGAATGCGAGGGCCGCGGCGGCGTCGCGCTGCGGGTCGGGCGCGGGGAAGCTCTCGCCGCTGGCGGCGTTGGGCACGGTGACGCTGAGGTCTTGCAGGCCGTGGCTGTCGGCAAAGGCGCGGTCTTGGTAGATGTCGCTGTGGAAGATCAGCCGGTCCAGGCGTCGCATCAGCCGCGGAAGCCGCTTGAAGTAGTTCGCGTATTGCGGGTCGCGCAGGCCCGAGAAGCCGCAGGGCGCCAGTACCGTGGCGTAGGGCACGCGGTCGAAGAGGCCCCAGGCGGCGTCGACGGTCCACTGCTGGGCGGCGTAGGCCATCATCACGTCGAAGTCGCCGTCGGCGAGAAAGCGTTGGTAAGTGTCAAGGTCGCCGCGGAGGCCGTTGACCAGGTTGCCCGAGACGTCGAAGCCGGCGATGTGCACGCCGTTGACTTCGAAGCGGGTGCGCTGCGCAAGGGCGGTGGTGGCGATCGTGACGTCGTGTCCGCGGGCGGCCAGGCGCTCGGACACTTGTTTGACCACGGCCTGTGCGCCGCCGACGCTGGGGTCGTAAAACTCCACGGCGTGGAGGATGCGCAGTTTGCGGGGCCCGCGCCGCGACGCGGGCGGCGCGGCGGTGAGCACGTCGTTGGCGACGTGGCCGTCTTCGTAGCCGATGACATAGTCGGGGTTGATGCGTCGCACGGCGTCTAAGGCGGTGTCGAGCGCAAGCCCGTCGAAGTGCTCGGTGCCGAAGCATCGAACGTCGTCGATCAGGAGGCTGTGGTCGCGGTGGGGGTGGGCGGCGATCGCGGCGAGTTCACGCTCCAGGGGGGTGTTTTGATCGCCCCGGGCGGTGTTTCCCTCGCTGTAGTGGCCGTCGAGCCAGAAGGTGATCGGCCCGGGCAGCGTGGCGATCAGCGGGCCGAGCGCTTGGCCCGAGTCGCCCAGATGCAGGTGCACGCGCGGGTCGCCGGCGAAGCGGCGCTGCGCGTCGGCGTGCAGTTGGGGGCTGAGTTCGATGCTGTGGACCTGGGTGAAGCCCGCGTCGAGTGCGTCTTGGATGCCGTCGCCCAAGTAGGTGCCGGTTTCGACAAAGACCCGGTTGGGGTAGCGGCGGAAGATGGAGGCGCTGCCGCTCATGACTTCACCGCCACAACGTGCAGGCCGTAGGTCGCAAAACGGTCCGAGTCGCGGTCGGCGGCGGCGAAGCGGGCGAAGGTCGCCAGCACGCGGTCAACGTCTTGGGCTTCGTGGTCGTCCAGGGTCAGGTCGGTGTGGTCGGACACTGCTTGGGGCAGTCGGCGGAGCTCTTGGGCGACGTAGTCAAACCAGCCGCCGCTGGTGTCCAGGCGTTGGATGTTCAGGTCCATCGTCGGCAGCCAGTGCTCGTAGAAGTAGCGGCTGAAACCGCCTTGGAAGTAGTAGGGGGCGAAGTGGGTGAAGCTGGCGAAGGGCGCGGTGAGGATCAGCGTGCCTCCGGGGCGCAGCAGCCGCGCAAGCTCGCGCAGCGCCGCGAGCGGGTCGGGCACGTGCTCTAGGACTTCGGAGCAGAGCACCGCGTCGAAGCTGGCGTCGGGCCGGGGGATCGCGGTGATGTCCGAGACGATGTCCAGGGCGGTGTGCTCCCACGCGCCGGTTTGCAGGCCATCGCCGTTGCCGCTGCCGTCGTAGGCGGCGAAATCTTGGGCGACGTAGTGCAGGTGGGCGCACATGCCGCGGTAGCGGCCTTCGCCCGCGCCCGCGTCGAGCAGGGTTTGGCCTGCGGGCAGTTCGGCCAAGCGGGCTTCAATCCACGCCGTGCGCAGGTGGGGGTTGTTGTCGCCGCAGCCGTCGCTGCGGGCCCGCAGGGCCCGGCGCTCGGCGGCGATGCGATCGCGCTGGGCGTGTTCGCGGGCCAGAGCCTCGGCGGCGAGCCGGGCGCGGCGGGCCTGCAACCGCCGCAGGGGGTAACCCGCGACACGGCGTGCCAGCGGACGTGGCGGGGGCGTGGTGGTCACGGCGTGGAGACCCCGGCGGTGGTTTGGGCTTGCGGCGTTTCGAAGTGCCCGTGGTGGCGCGAGAACACCAGGCCGCTGGCGGCTTCGGTGTTGGCCAGCGCGGGCGCGGCGTCGTCGACCGCCGGGCCGACGTTGAACCGGCCCTGGCCCGAGCAGTAGTACTGGACCCCTTCCGCGTCGCTGACGCTGAGGGCAAAGCCCAGTGGGCCGGCTTTGAGCGGCAGGTCGATGTCGAACCGCACGCGGTGATCGCCTGCGGGCAGGTCGCGTGTCTCGGACCAGCAGGTGCACACGGGCACGTCGTCGGCGGTGACCAGCCCCAACGCGGCCACCACGCCGCTTAGCGGGCGACGCAGGTGAAGGTCGGCTTGGACCACGAAGCGCTGGCCGACGGGCGCCGTCACGGCGGGCCGGCCGTCCGCGTCGCAAAAGTGCAGCTGCGTTCCCCAGGCTTCGGCGTCGTCGCGGCGAGGGGGCAGATCGACGGTGGCGGTGGGCGCGGTCTCGTCGTGGTCGAGTGCGCTGTACTGGGCCAGCACGTCGTCAACGACGCCCAGGGCGAGGGGCTGGCCGTTTTCCAGCAGCAGCGCGCGGTTGCAAAGTTTTTGCACGTTGGCGGCGCCGTGGCTGACAAAAAGAACCGTGCGCCCGGACATCGCGGCGTCGCGCATCTTTTGAAGGCAGCGCTTTTGAAATGCTGCGTCGCCCACCGCGAGCACTTCGTCGACGATGAGCACTTCGGGTTCGAGGTGCGCGGCGATGGCGAAGGCCAGGCGGGTGTACATGCCGCTGGAATACCGCTTCACCGGGGTGTCGATGTATTTCCCGATGCCGGCGAATTCGAGGATGTCCGCCAGCCGGGTGCGGATTTCTTTGCGGCTCATGCCCAAGATCGCGCCGTTGATGAAGATGTTCTCCATGCCGGTGAGCTCGGGGTGGAAGCCGGTGCCGACCTCGAGCAGGCTGCCCACGCGGCCGCGGATCACGGCGCGGCCTTCGGTGGGACGGGTGACGCGGCTCATGACTTTGAGCAGCGTGGATTTGCCCGCGCCGTTGGCGCCCACCACGCCCAGCACGTCGCCGCGGTTGAGGGTGAAGCTGACGCCGCGCAGGGCCCAGTGGTGGTGGCGGGGGTCGGAGGTGCGGGCCAGGCCGATGATCCGGGCCAGCGACTCGCGCGGGGTCATGCGGCCTAGGCGGTAGCGCTTGCCCAGGTTGTGGACTTCGATGGTGGGTGAAGGGGTGGGCATATCAGACCACGTCCACCACGTTTTGCTCGGCGCGGGTGAAGAACACCAAGCCCAACACGAAGATCACACTCATGACCGCGAGGGAGGCGAAGGCCATCGCGTTGGGCGGGGCCCAGCCGGGCAAAACGGCCCAGCGGGCGCCGTTGACCACGGCGACCATGGGGTTGAGTTCGTACAAGAAATAAAGCCATTCGGGGAAGCGGGCCGAGATGGCTTTTTCGGTATAAAAAACGGGGGTGACGAAGAGCATGATGCCGGTGACAAAGGGGACCACCTGCTGGATGTCGCGGGCGATGGCGTTGAGTGCGGCGCACCAGAGCCCAACGCT
>JALZVY010000255.1 GCA_023300125.1 Phycisphaera sp. | reverse complement strand
TTCAACTTGGGCGTATCCACCCCATCCCCAGGGTCCACCGGCTTGTCCTCAATCGCCGGCACCACCACATAGCACTGCTCACCGCGCTCCAAACGCTTGCGCAAATAGCCATACACCTCATCGGTTTGCAGCGGCATCACCACCCGGCTGTCGATCGGGCTACGCCCCGGTGGCAGCCCCCCCAGCGTCGTGCTGTCCAAATCCCCCAGCAGCGTCAAACTCAACGATCGCGGAATCGGCGTCGCCGTCATCACCAGCGTGTGCGGCGTGGGCACCCGCCCATCGGCCCGCGGCGTCGCACCCCGCAAGGCCGCCCGCTGCATCACCCCAAAGCGGTGCTGCTCATCGATCACCGCCACCGCCAGGTCGGCAAATTCCAGATTCAAAATCGCGTTGGTGCCCACCACCAAATCCACCTCGCCCGCCGCAATCGCCTCGGTTTCTTTCTTCCGCTTCGCCCGCCCGGTCCGCAACACCATCCGCGTCTGGGTGCCTTCGATCATCGCCCCGATCGACCGGAAATGCTGCTCGGCCAGCAGCTCGGTGGGCGCCATCAACACCGCCTGCGACCCGTTGGCCACCGCCACCAGCATCGCGTACAGCGCCACCACCGTCTTGCCCGCGCCCACATCGCCCTGCAGCAAGCGGTTCATCGGCCGGGCCGACACCAAATCCCCCGCAATCTCATCCACCGCCAACCGCTGGGCCTCGGTCAACTCAAAAGGAAAACGCCCGCGGATCCGCCCATCAATCTCCCGGTTGTGCGTCAACGCATGGGCCACCGACCCGCGCTCCACATCCGCCCGCCGCTTGGTGATCGCCAGCTGCAACAACAGCAGCTCATTAAACGCCAGCCGCCGCCGCGCCGCCTTGGGCTCGTCCGTGTCCTCGGGCCGGTGGATCATCCGCAGCGCCTCCGCCAGCGGCGGCAACTCCAAATCCTTGCGCCGCCCCTCGGGCACCGGGTCCTGCACGTGCGGAAGCAGCCGCGGCAACGCAAAATCCAGCAGCCCCTCAATCGCCGCCGACTTCATCTTCTCCGAGCCCGGATAAATCGGCCGCAGCCGCGCCGGCTTCGCGTCCACCTCCGCCCCCTGCTCATCCAACTCAATCAGCTCCCACTTGGGGCTCACCATCTGCGGATAACCATTGAACTCCTTCGCCTTGCCATTCACCCGGATCGTCATGCCCGGATGCAGCTTGTCCTTAAGCCACGGCAAATTGAACCACGTCAGCCGCAGCGTGTCCCGGCTCACCCCATCGCGCAGCGTCGCCTCAAAACGCCCCTTGCGCCCATAAGCATCCCCCACCCAGCGGCACGCCGCGATCTCCCCCCGCGCCGCCCCCACCGTCTTGCCATCGGTGGGCAATTCATCAATCGACCCCTCCGCCGCCTCCTTCTCATAGCGCAGCGGATAATGCCTCAGCAAGTCCGTCACCGACACCAACCCCATCCGATTCAGCGTCTTGGCCCGCGTAGGCCCCACCCCCGGCAGCTCACCCACCGGCGTCGCAAGTCGCAGACTGGATTCCGCAGCATCCGACAAAGCCAAACCCTCTGATCACCTGACCACACCACAAAAAAACCCGCCCGAAACGGGCGGGCAATGGACCTGGACGGGTTCGAACCGACGACTTCTGCCTTGCAAAGGCAGCGCTCTCCCAACTGAGCTACAGGCCCTACGGGCTGTGATTCTAGGGCCGCGCTGCGCACCTCACAAGGTGGGGGGCGCAGCAACGGCTGGCATACCGCGATCCAAGGGTTTACTTACGCTTTTTTCGCGATTTGTACTGCGGTTTGTCGCCGCCGCTGGGCTCGGCGCCGCCCGCGTCGCCGCCGGCCGAGCGACGCATGCTGCGGGGCACCGGGGCTTGGTCCGTGTCGTCTTCACGCTCGGGGCCTTGGCCGCCCTCTCCTGGCTCGGGCTGCTGCGGAGCCGCGGCGGCAGGGGCGGGCTGGGCGGCCTGCATCTGCGCCGGGTCTGGGCTCTGCAGCCGGATGTTGGGCGTCAGCCGGGCACGGAAGATCATGTCGGTCACGCGGTCCTGGATCACCCCCTGCATGCTGCGATACTGGTTGGCGCCTTCGCGCTTGTATTCGATGCGTGGGTCTTTCTCGGCGTAGCCCCGCAGGCCCACCGACTCCTTGACCTGGTCCATCGCGTAGAGGTGGTCTTTCCACGTCGCGTCCAAGATTTGCAGCAGCACATAGCGTTCAAGCTGCCCCAACTCGGTGCGGAGCAGGGCCAATCCTTCGTCCACAATCAGCTGCTTGACGTCATCGTCGTCTTGGATCTGCTGGGCGGTCACCGCGCTGCCGTAGCGTTCTTTGAGCTTTGCGGCCAGCGCGTCGGGGTCGCTGCCCAGCTCGGCGTGGATCGACGCGGCTTCTTCTTGCAGCTTGCCGTCGGCTTTCATCCACTCGGCCTGTTCGGCCAGCAGCTTCTGGAAGATGTCTTGGCCATTGAGCTGGCCGAGTTCTTCGGCATCCCAGTCTTGGTTGTAGCGCTGCTTGCCAAAGCCTTGAAGCTGCTGCATGGCCCAGCCGGCGTCTTGCTGGGCTCCTTGGCTGAGCACTTCCATCGTGAACTCGATGGGGTAGGTCAGCGCCCGCAGGTTGTAGGTGTCGTGGGCTTTGTTGTTCACCAGCGTGCTGGCGGCCTCGGGGCCCTTCTCGGCGAGCTCTTCCACCGGCACTTCCAGGCCAAACTTGTTCTTGGCCCACGCGCTGAGCTCTTGCTGGGGGATGTTTTCTTCTAAGAACTGCGACAAACCCGAGAGGTCTTTGCCATCGACCTGCCGCTGGGCGGCCTCGGTCAGCGAGTGCTGCACATCGTGGGGGTTGCTTTTCTGCAGATCGGCCACCGAAAGGTTGACGCCGAACTCGGTGCGGGCCCAGTTGCTCAGACCCGTGAGGTCCCAGTCTTCGGGCAGCATGTCGTTGCTCATGTACTCGCCCAGCGTCACGTCGACGACCTGGGACACCTCGGTCCGCGCCGAACGCCGCACATATTCTTGCAGCTCGCCCAAATCTTCGAGCTGCAAGCGGGCGGGGTCGACGCTGATCGCCAGTTCGGACTGGCACCACTCGGCCGCCCGCTGCTTGACGTAGTCGGGGGCCAAATACTTGCCCGCGGCCTCGTCCACGGCCTGGTCGATGTAGTCCAGCACCATGCCGTGCACGTCTTTGCCTTCCAGGGCGTCTTGGCGCAGGCCGTAGAAGTCGCTGCGCTGGTGCTCCATCACCTCGTCGTATTCCAGCAGGTTTTTGCGGATTTCGTAGTTGCGTTCTTCGACCTTGCGCTGGGCCCGGCCCACGCTCTTGCTCACCATGCTGTGCTCGATCGCGTCGCCTTCTTTCATGCCCAGCTTGCTGAGCATGGTCATGGTGATGCCCCCGGCGAACATCTGCATCAGATCGTCTTCGAGACTCAGGAAGAAGCGCGAGCTTCCGCGGTCGCCCTGGCGGCCCGCACGGCCGCGCAGCTGGTTGTCGATGCGGCGGCTTTCGTGGCGCTCGGTGCCGATGATGTGCAGCCCGCCCATGGCCTCGACGTTGGGCCACACCGCCAGCTTGTGCTTGGGGTAGTCCGGCAGGCCGTCCAGCGTGGCCACGCACTCTTCCAGCGTCATCTTGGCGGCTTTCTTCGGCTCGGCCCAGCCGTCGTGTTGGGCCCAGTAACGGAACAGCCGTAGCTTCAGATCGTCGTCCGCAGCGGCTTCGGCTTCCTTCTTGGTGATGCCCAGCACCGCGATGGCTTGGTGCCGGTAGCTCAGCGCAATCAAGGCGTCGTCGTCCAGCTCTGCGGTGGCGTGGTGCGGCAGCAGGCTGCGGGTTTTCCAGTGATCCACCAGGGCTTCGCGGCTGACCGCACGCAGCTTGATGTCGGTGCCGCGGCCGGCCATGTTGGTGGCGATCATCACCGCGGCCAGTTCGCCGGCGTCTTCCACCACGCCGCTTTCGTTCTCCGCGTTCTCGGCCTTGGCGTTCAGCACGCTGTGCTTGATGCCGTGCTTTTTCTTGAGCATGGCGCTGAGCATCTCGCTCTTGTCCACGCTGGTGGTGCCCACCAGGGTCGGGCGGCCGGTGTCGTGCACCCGCTTGATCTCGTCCACGATCGCGTTCCACTTGTCTTTGGTCGACAGGTAGATCAGGTCGTCGCGGTCGATGCGCTGGATGGGCTTGTTGGTGGGCACGCTGACCACGTCCAGCTTGTAGATCTCGTTGAACTCGGTGGCCTCGGTGATGGCCGTACCGGTCATGCCCGCCAAGCG
>JALZVY010000254.1 GCA_023300125.1 Phycisphaera sp. | reverse complement strand
TCGCGCACGGTCGGCCCGTCGATGTTGACCTCGGACATGTCGTTGACGATCACCGCCACACGCAGCCCCTCACGGTTGTGCAGCACATGGTTCAGAAGCGTGGTCTTTCCCGCGCCCAAGAAGCCCGAGAGAACCGTGACGGGCAGAAAAGGTTGGGCTTGTGTCATCGTGGAAGGTCTTTGCGATTTGGCGTACCTCACACGTCAGGCCCTGCGGGCCAGCGTGTCGAGACAGAGGGTGCGGTAGGCGTTCATACCCGCCGCCGTGAGCGTCGGCCACAGAATGATAATCAATTATCACTCCTGTGAAAAGCGGCTGCCAAATGGCTGTCAAACAGCTCGCCGCATCCTCTGCAATGCGTAGAAGAACCCCGCGCCGAGATGAGGCCGCGGAGGCAAGGCAGAGGGCCAGACAGGGATCAAAGCCGCCAAGCCGTTCTCACGCAGAGGCGCAGGGCACGCAGGGGCCGACCCGACTGGTTACCAGTTGATATCAAAGGCCGATTGATCGGCGGAAAAATCCCACCCGTTTTTGCTTCGATCGCAAGCGAACGAGAGGGCGCTCGCCAGATTGCAAGCGTAAGTGAAGTTGATTGCGTCTTTGGGTTTCGAGAACACCTTGATGACGATGACCCCTTTTTCTCGTTCTTCATCAAATGGCCGCGTCAGCGGGGATCGAGGAAAGGTTGTTGGGCTTTTGGGTGATGTTTTTTTCGGATCGAAATCGTAACCGTAGGAATCGGGGTGTGTCGAGTAGCCGGGTTCTTCGTAGGGCTTGAGTTGCTCGCCAATGACAACGAAAATCTGTTCGTTTCGACGTCGAAGTAGGCGTTGAATCAGGGTTTTCATGTTGATGCCTCATGCCTCGCATAACGCTAGGCCAATCAACCGAGAGCATGATGAAGCTGCTGTCGGCCACATCGGACGGTTAGTCAGGATATCCAGAAACGATTCCGGCTCGCCCTCCCTGGATGACCAACTCGCACAGCCAACGTGCCGCGCGCCCGCTCTTGGGTTGAATCTGGTGGAAGTCCGCCGTGTGGAAGAGTCGACTCCCGTCCGTGCAGTACACAGCGCAGTACCACACGCCCCCGCGACTCGGTCCGCTCAGCCACTCGGCGTGCGCCGCGTGGTTTTCGAAGGCGAGGCTGCAATCATCTTTCGGGTTGCCCTGCCATTGCGGTGGCCCCTCTTTCCCCATCAGCTGTAGGGAGCCGACGGCAAGTACGTCGGCAACGAGCTGCCCGAGCCAGTGTGCCGCAGATTCGTCGAGAAGTCGAAGAGAGACTGAACGTGATGAGAACGCCATGCGGTCATTCTCGCTCACTGAGCAAGC
Source organism: Phycisphaera sp. (assembly GCA_023300125.1). Taxonomy (GTDB): domain Bacteria; phylum Planctomycetota; class Phycisphaerae; order Phycisphaerales; family Phycisphaeraceae; genus Algisphaera. The sequence continues at coordinate 9,185 of JALZVY010000254.1, read as the reverse complement.
CCAGAGAGTAGGCCTCCCTTTCGGTCGCTCTACAGACTCAACAGCTACCGTGAACATCTTGGCTTGCCTACTAGTTAATTGAACGGGGTGGTTGTTTCACCCAAAATCGGTACGCGTCAGTGTATCTGGGCAATTTTAGAGGGATGTGGGCTTGATTCCGCTCAGCGTCTATGCGTCAAACCTGTCTTGATGTTTTGCCCTGCCCTGCCCTGCCTTGCCTTGCCTCTGCGAACCCTGCGGCTCTGCGTGAGAAAGGTTCGTATGGGCATGGCTGCGCCCCGCGCGGTCAGAAGAATGCAAGATCAACGCGCTGAGGCTCTCCCACCCGCTTGCGTCGGGTCTTCACTTGCCTTGTTCACTCGGCACCCGCAACGTGGCCGTGGATGCGGCGCACGACCCGACACGCGTCAGCCATCCACCCCCGCCACTCAACTTGGCGGTCAATGCCTTGCTCTGCCCTGCCTTGCTCTGCCCTACTTTGCTCTGCGATCGCTGCGGCTTTGCGTGAAACCTGCCTTGGTTTGGCTTGCCTTGCCTTGCACACCAACAGCCTTACGCGCCCATAGGATCCGAGCCTAGGGGGGCGAGGTTGCTTCCCAGGGTGGTGCGGGGGCGTGGGACGTGGGCGGTGGGACCGCTGGGCGTGGCGGTGGCGTGCGGGGCCCTATCATCGGGGCCGCGGCGCCGTGTGGGTGTTGCTTTGGATCCGCCACGACCGTTGGAGTTTGCATGTCTGAGTCTGTGTCTGCGTCTGAGTCTGCGTCTGAATCCGCTGCTGCATCGGGTGTGGCGCGTCGTGTGCCTTCGCGTGGGTGGTATGGGTTGGCGGCGGTGGTGCTGCTGATCGGGGCGTCGGCGTTTTCGGCGTCGTTGGGGGTGGCCCGGGCGCAGGTGCAGGGGCGTTTGGCTGAGATGATCCGGGTGGTGGTGCCCGGGGAGGCGCAGCTGGAGCTGACCCGGGCGGGCAGGCATTTGGTGTATTACGAGCGGATGGGGGTGGTGGGGGACGAGCAGATCGATACCCGCGAGCGCTTTGCGGCGCTGCCGAAGATGAATGTGGATTTGTATGGGCCCGACGGGGTGCGGGTGCCGCTGACGCGCTCGAGTGACACCGAGGCGCAGATGTTTAACGGGGGGATGGCCAGCAGCGAGTGGGAGTTTGAGTCGCCTGCGGCGGGCACGTACCGGATGACGGCGGCCCACAGCAACCCGATCGAGGATCGGGTGCTGCTGGCGGTGGGGCCTCCGGTGGCCGACGGGGTGCTGAGTGCGTGGACCGGGCCTTTTGGCGGGGCGTCGGTGTTGGCGTTTAGCTTTGTGTTTGCGGCGATTGTGACGCTGGTGACTTGGGCGCTGCGGCGCGGCGATGTGACGCCGCGCGAGGATTGAGGGGGCTGTCGGGGGCTAGGGGGCTGAAGCGCTAAGGCGCTTGGGCTTGGAAGGTTTCGGTGTGCAGCACTTGGGGTTGGCCGGTGGCGGGGTCGAGGGGGCCGCCGCTGAACCACTGGGCGGTGGCGGTGTGGCCTTGGACGGTGAGGCCGAGGAACCCGCCGCGGGGTGAGAAGTAGCGGTGGTAGGTGGGGTCTTCTTGGGGGTGGCCGCCGAAGGTGTGTTGGTCGTTGATGGAGCCGGTGCCGAGTTCGGTGAGGCCGGTGTCGGGGTCGACCGAGCAGTATTGCCAGTGGCGGTCGCCGCAGATGACGTAGGTGTTGGCTTGCTTGGCGAGGAAGTGGCGCAGCTGGGCGCCTTCGTGGGCGTAGGCGGGGTTGGCGTGGTTGTCGCTTTTGCGGGGTTTGTCGGGGCCGACGACCGGGCCGGGGAAGACGACGAATTTGAAGGTGGCGTCGGAGTCGGCGACGGTGCGCAGCAGCCAGGCTTTTTGCTCGGCGCCCAGCAGGGTTTTGTCGGGGCCGTCGGGGCGGGGGTTGGGGGTGCGGTAGTCGCGGCCTTCGAGCATCCAGACTTGGACGTCGCGGCCCCAGCGCTGGGTGCGATAGGTTTTCTCGCCCATGGGCACTTGCTCACGGAAGATGTCCAGGCCTTGTTGGAAGGTGAGGTCGCCGTAGGTTTGACCGGGCCAGCTGTCGTTTTTGAGCGTGTCGTGGTCGTCCTTCATGAAGTAGGTGGCGATGTTGCGGTGGAACGTGTGGTTGTCGCGGTAGGCGAACATGAGGTCCCATTTGGCCCGCGCTTGGTCGCGGTTCTTCGCGAGGGGGGGGTGGTCGTAGTAGAGGATGTCGCCGGTGTGGACGAAGAAGTGGGGGTCGAAGGTGCTGATGCGGCGGTAGGTGTGGTGGCCGTCGACGGGGTTGTTGATGCTGCGGATGGATTGGCAGGCGGCGAGGGCGAAGCGGACGGTGGCTTGCTGGCCCGGGGCGGGGGCGGTGCGGAACTGGCCGGTGAGGTGGTTGGGGCGGTGGACGTGGTCGGGCGTGTCGGCGTGGTCGCGGGCTTGGGCTTCGAAGTGGTAGGCGGTGTCGGGTTGCAGGTGGGTGAGGGTGAATTGGTGGGTGAAGTTGGTGTCGGCGGTGACGGTGTGCCAGGGGCTTTGATCCCAGGCGCCGGGGCCGGGCCTGGCGCCGGGCGAGGCGCCGTGGACGGCCGCGGGGGCGAAGCGGATGCGGGCCTGGCCCGGGGTGCCCGGGACGGCGTGGGCGGGGATGTGCCAGGGGGTGTCGGCGTCGGAGGGTTTGCTGTCGGCCAGGACGCTGGGGTCGGCGGCGGGGTGCTGGGTGAGGCGCACCCAGACGATGGCGCTGTGGTCGGTGGTTTCGCCGACTTTGATGCCCGAGGCGAAGTGCGGTGCGGCGTGGGCCCGAGGGGCGCCGAAGGTAAGGGCGGCGCCGGCGAGGGTGGCCAGGAGGAGGGCCGCAAGGCGGGCGAGGCGGACCAGTGGGCGGTGATGAAGCGGCATGGGGGGCTCTTCGGGGGTTATGACGGGGTGGGGTGGATGAAGCTGTGGTGGAGTTCGGCGTGGCGGCAGTGGGTTTGAATCCATGCGTCGTGGCTGAGTGGTCCAAACAGCGGGCTGGGGTGCTTCATGCCGTGGGCTTTGGCGTAGTCGACTTCGTCGTGCAGCTTGGCGAGGGCCAGGGGCAGGCTGATGTCGGCGGGGGGGGCAAAGGCGTGGGCGACTTTGGCGGGGGGCTTGATGCCGGGGGTGAAGGGTTTGGTGTGGCGGCCCAGGAGCTTGAGCAGGCGGCCGGCGAGCTTCATGGGCAGGGGCACGGTGAAGTTGAATCCGTGGTTGGACATCTCGAGGGTTTGGGCGATGTGCCAGATGTTTTGGGCGGCGGTCCAGTTGCCGCTGACACGGTGGGGGCCGGAGGTGACGGCTTGCGCGTCGGCGACGATGTCGTCCAGGGAGTTGAACTTCAGGGGGCGGCGCTGGGCGGTCTTGACGTTGGGCATGATGTTGGGCCGCCGTGGAGGTGAGCGATTGGGCGCTGGCCAGATCTGACGCGGTGGAATCACTCTACGCCGCGTGGGGGGCGGTGTACGCGATGAGCCTAAACAAAAACCGCGGCCTGGTGGCCGCGGTTGCTGAAAAACGAGGTTGTGGGGCGAATCGTTTCGAAACGCCTGAATCCGCATTAACGCTTGCTGAACTGGAAGCGGCGGCGGGCACCGCGTTGGCCGTACTTCTTGCGTTCCACTTCGCGGGGGTCGCGGGTCATGAAGTTTTCGTCGCGGAGCTTCTGCTCGAGCGTGGGGTCGTAGCCGACCAGGGCACGGGCAACGCCCAGGAGGATGGCTTCGGCTTGGCCGGTGATGCCGCCGCCCTTGACGGTGACGATGACGTCGACTTTGCCTTGGGTGTCGGTGGCGACCAGTGGGGCGAGGCAAGCCATGCGGTGCTGTGGCTCGCTGAAGAAGGCGTCGACTTCACGGTTCTTGGCTTTGGGGCCCGAGACGATGAAGGTGCCTTTGCCTTCGTCCTTGGCGGGACGGATGCGGACTCGGGCGATGGATGACTTACGCCGTCCGGTGCCCCAGACGAAGCCGCCTTGGTCGGGGGTGGCGGGGTCACGCAGCGGGCGGACCCAGGCTTCGGGCTCGGCGGCTCCGAGGCTCTCGCCCAGGGTGTCGCTCGAGAAGTCCCCGGCGTCGGCGGCTGGGGTTTCGAGGACGGCGGTGTCTTGGTCTTCCATCGTGGGGCTCGTGGGGTGCGGAGACGGCGGCCGGGGAGTTGGCCGTGGGCTCTTTGGGGTCGGGAGGTCTAGGGAGAGTCTTGCGGCGGCCTTAGGAGGTCGCGGTGGTCACTTCAAGCGTGACAGGGTTTTGGGCGGCGTGGGGGTGCTCGGGGCCGGCGAAGACTTTGAGCTTCTTGAGCTGCTTGGCGGCCAGTTTGTTTTTGGGCAGCATGCGGCGGACGGCTTCGCTGATGATGCGCTCGGGGTTGTTTTCGAGAACGGTACGCAGCGGGGTGACCTTGCGGCCCGAGGGGTGGCCCGAGAAGGTCTGGTGGAAGCGCTGGTCCAGCTTTTTGCCGGTGACGCGAATCTTTTCGGCGTTGGTGACCACGACGAAGTCGCCCACGTCGCAGTGGGGGGTGTAGGTGGGCTTGGTTTTGCCCATGAGCACCATGGCGATTTCGGTGGCGAGCCGGCCCAGAATGTGCCCTTCGGCGTCCACGTGCACCCAGTTGCGGGCGACGTCGTCGTTCTTGGCGAGGGTGGTCTGGCGGTTCATGGCGCGGGCTCGGGGCGGGGGATGGGCTGGTGGGGCTAAAACAACCGGCTAAAACAAGCGGGGTGGGGCCGCCGCGCCAGTGAGTGAACTGGGTGCAGGGTCCTGGGGCTTGGGTCCGCCGGATCCGAGAGTTTACCCGGGGGGGCTAATGTGTCAAACCGGTGGGCGGCTTGCTTGTGAGGGGGCGGGACGGTGGCAAATACCAAAAAGCCCCCCGCGTGGGACGCGGGGGGCTTGGGGGCGGGTGCGAAAGGCCCTTGAAAGGGCGGGAGGCGGCGGATCTAGTTATAGGAATGGGCGTCGATGGGCTTGGCAAGCACGGCCATCGGGGCGCCGCCGGCACCGGGGTACATCACGGGGGTGGCCCGGCGGAAAAACAGCCACAGCGGGAGGACCAGCAACAGCCCCACGACGACCTGGGCGAGGAAGATCGCGACGATATAGGTGTTGGTGTCGTCGCGGAACGGCTGGGAGCTGCGTTTGGCTTCTTGCAGCATGGCGGGCTTGCGGCCGTTGCGGGTCATCTGGTCGCCGACGATGGCGTGGGCGAAGTGTTGCAGCAGGTCGTCGGCGTGCCCGCGGTCGGTGGTGGAGTAGGTGAAGACCAGGTGTTCAGGGTTGCCGGTGATCTGCAAAGCGAAGACCAGGTGGCTGGCCAACGCGGTGGGGCTCTTGAACAGCCGTTCCGGGAGGTTGGCGTCGAGGTTGTCGAGCGTGGCTTGCATGACATCCTTGGACAGCATGCGCTGCTTGAAGGCTTTGATCCATTCGCGGGGAGTGGTGGCGGGGGGTTCGGCTGGGCTTTGGAGCGCGTCGACACCGGGTTCGACCACGGGGCCGGCGGGCAGGCCCGCTTCCAGGGCTTCGCGTTCGGCGGCGGCGACATCAGGGTTGGCGGTGTCTTTAAAGGCCATGGCCATGGTGCCTTGCCACACAGGGCTGACGAGGTGCTGGGCGGCGAAGTAACTGCTGGCGGCGGCGGCGGCGGCCGCGAGGATGACGACCGCTGCGACGTTGGAGGCGCGGAAGGCGCTCCAGCGGCGGATCATGTGCGATTCGCTGGCTTCGAGGAAGTCTTTGACCTCGATGAGGGTGCGACGCTCTCTTTCGAGGCCTGCGGCTTGGCCGGTGCTGGCCGCGGCTTTGGCCTGAGCTTCTTGCAGGGCGGCGGACTGTTCACGCAGTTGACCGAGATAGCGGCGGATCTTCTGTCGGCGCTGTTTGATGACCTGGTCGGCCTTCATCATCTGGGCTTTGCGTTTTTCGTAGTTCTCGCGCACTTCGTCGAGCTCGGCTCGCAGGGCGGCGACTTCGTCGGCGGATCCCGATCCCGACGCGGGGCCGGGGTCGCCCAGTCCCGCGGCGAGCGATTCTTCGCGGGCGATGACGTCGGCTTCGCGCTGGGTGAGGGTTTCAGATCGCTCGCGCAGCTCACGGGCGTAGTCTTCTAGGTCCATGGCGTTGAGGCTGGACCCCGAGTCCGCACGCCGGTCACCAAGCTCGGCTTCGGCGGTTTTTAGGGTGCTTTGGCGCTCTTCCAGGTCGCTGAGTTGTTGCTCCAGATCGGAATGCCGCTGGTTTAGGGTGGCGGCCAGGGTGTCGAGTTCGGCGGCCCGGGCGTCGGCTTGGGCGATTTGCGCTTGGGCTTGGGCCAAAAGGGTGTTGGCGGTGTCTTGGTCGTCAGGGCCGGCGATGTGGTCCAGCGCCGCGGCGTCATTTGCGTTTAAGGTCAGGCCCTGCACGGTCTGGCTGGAGTCGTCGGGCGTTCCGGGATCGGTGGAGGCCGAGGCGTCAAGGTTGGTTCCTTGGGCGGAGATTTCGCGGCCGGTTTCGAGAAGCCGTTCGCGTTCTTCTGCCAAGGCGTTGCGCTGAATGTCCAGGTCGCGGGCCAGCGCTTCGAGGGCGATGTTCTCGTCGGCCATGCGGTCGCGTTCGCTGGCAAGGTTCTGCTTGGCAGCGTCGAATTTGGACCTCAGCTGGTCTTCTTTGTCTTTGATCGCGGTTTCGCGCTGGGCCAACGACTGCTCGAGGGCGTGCATGTCTTCGGCGGAACCCAGGCTGTCCAGGGTCAACTCGCGTTCGTCGAGTTCGGCCCGTTGGCGGTCCAGATCGGCTTGGAGGCGGTCGAGTTCTTCGCGGCGCTCGTCAAGCTCGGCGGTGCGACGCTTGGCTTCAAGGCGGTCTTCTTGGCGTCGGGCGGGGTTGCCGCCCTCGCTGAGATCGGGGTCGAGAACGATGCCTCCGGTGAGGGTGTCATCGCAGGCGTGTCCGTTTTGCGCGGACTCGAGAAGCGCGTCGCGTGACTGCTCGAGGCTGGCTTGTTGCGCGTCGAGCGCGTCCGAACGCATGCGCAGTTCCATCTGCACTTTTTTCAATTCTTCTTTGCGTTCACGCAGAAGCTGGCGTTGGGCGTCGAAAGTTTCGCGGTCCTCGGCCAGGCCTTGACGGTCGGTGTCTAGGCTGCTGCGGAGGGTTTCGAGTTCGGTGCGGGTGGCGTCGAAGCTGGATTGGATGGTGTCGATTTCGTCGGCACGGGCGGCCACTTCTTGCTGGACGCGATCGAACTCGGCACGCTCGACGTCGAGCTCGGAGCGCAGGCGTTCAAGATCGGTTTCGCGGGTGCTGAGTTCCGCGTCGCGTTGATCCAGACCGGATACACGGGCGTCGGCGGTCGCCACCTGCTCGTCGAGGGCTGCCCGGCGGGCGTCGAGGGCTTGACGCTGCTGCTCGAGATCTTCGGAGCGGGAGTCGAGGTCGCCTGTGCGCTGATCCAGGGCTTCGCGGTCACGCTGGGTGGTGGCGCTGGCTTGGTCCAAGGCTTCGCGTTCTTGCGCGATAGCGCTGCGGTCCTCGGCCAGGGCTTGGCGGTCTTGGTCGAGCTGCTGCCGGGCGGTGTCGATGTCTTGGCGCTCGCGCTGCACCTGGCTTTCCCGCTCGGCGAGCTCGTCGGCTTGTTCGCGCACGGCGGTGACTTGACGGTCGTTGTTGGCCTGCCACTGCTTAAGCTTGCTCAGACGGGCTTCGAGATCGTTGAGGACATCCAGGGCGCCCTCGGGACCACCGCCGTGGGCGCCTTGCTGATCGGCCTCGGACGCGGGGGGGGCGGCGTTGAGGTCGGTGTTGAGTGGGCTGTGGGCGTCTTGTGACATGGGGTTACTCGTTGGGCAGGGCTAGACCAATTTTGAAGATCGGCGGAGCCCGGTGTCGGGGTGAGCCTGAGAACCGTAAAATCCGCAGCGGCCTTCCTGTGCCGCTTGCCCAATCGCTACAGCCCTACGCCGGGGCCTGGCCTCTCTTTGTGCCGATAACGATGCCGCTGCTTGCCCCCGATGCCGACACCGAACCGCGGCCCTCGGGGCCGGCGCCTGTGCTGCAGGCCTGCGCGGCGGGCTTTGCGTACGGGGTGGACCCGGCGGTGTTGCACGCGGTGACCGCGGGGTTACAGGAGCGGCGGGTGACGGCGTTGGTGGGGCCCAACGGCGCGGGGAAGTCGACGTTGTTGAAGCTGTTCCTGGGCCAGCTGGCGCCCCGTTCGGGCACGGTGCGGGTGGAGGGGCTGGATCCGGCGACCTTGAAGCCCGCGGCTTTGGCCCGGCGGGTGAGTTATCTGCCCCAAGACGTGGACGGGGCCGGGGCGTTTACGGTGCGCGAGGCGGTGGCGATGGGACGCTTTGCTTGGGGCGACCGTGCGCACGTGGATGAGGCTTTGGCGGCGTTTGAACTGTCGTCTGTGGGGCAGCGTCAGGTAGCGCACCTGTCGGGGGGGCAGCAGCAGCGCGTGCGGCTGGCGCGGGTGTGGGCCCAAAGCCGCGGGCCCGGGCAGGTGGCGGTGTTGGCCGATGAGCCCGGGGCCGGGCTGGACCTGCGTCACGCCCACGCGCTGATGGAGGCGCTGCGCAGCATGGCGGCGGAAGGCTTGGCGGTGCTGGTGGTGCTGCACGACTTGGATCTGGCGGCCCGCTATGCCGACGACGCGTGGCTGCTGGTGGACGGCAGGTTGTCGGCCGCGGGGGCGGTGGACCAGGTGTTGACCCCCGCGGCGCTTGGCGAGGCCTACGGCTTGCCGCTGGACGCGGTGGCGACGCCCGGCGGGCGGGTGTTCTTTCCGGCGGTCCGCGGCGTATGATTGGGAGGTGCCAAGCGGGACTGCGTGGCCGGATTCTTGAGCGTGGTACCTGGTGAAAGGCGACCGAGCATGGTTGAAGACATGATTGAACCGGTGCTGGCTCAGCTGAATATCGGTGGGCGGAACGTGGTGCCGTACATCGTGTTGTTCCTGATGTTCGGCATGCCGATGCTGCGGGCGTTGTTTTCGGTGAAAAAGAAGCCCGCACGGCCCACGCCGCAGCGCCGCACACAGGGGCAGCGTCTGCCCGGGGCTCTACAGGGCGGACCGGGCCGGGGTTTGGGCTCGGCGCCTACTCCGGGGCCAGTGGCCCGAAGTGGCCCGGCGGCGTCGGCGGGTGGCGGGCTGACGATGGCGGATCGCATCG
>JALZVY010000253.1 GCA_023300125.1 Phycisphaera sp. | reverse complement strand
CTGGGCCGCGCCACCACCCGGCTCGTGCAAGACCAGCGTTACAACCCCGAGAGCTACATCGCCAAGCGCACCCTCGACCTGGCCTGGGGCGCCGACTTTGTCATCGCCCACCAACACCAGCCCTACGCCTGGTGGCTACGCCAAGTCATGGATTACGTCTCAGGACTCACCGACAACTACGCCCGCCAGCTCTCGCGTGAAATCGAAGGCGGATAAGCCCCCCTCCAAGCGTGACTGCACAACGCCGTCCAGGGGCAAACATGCCCCCATGCAAGTGTTTCAACCAGGCTCGAGAGCCACATTGAAGCTGAGGCCACCGACCTTAAAAGTGTCATCACCCGACGTGCTGTCGAAAACCAAGGTGACCTTTGTGCCCGCAGGCACGAATGCACCGCGAAGATCGTTCTCGCCTTCGGCCCCCAAAGCGATGTCTCCGAATGCCGTGGACTGCAAACGCACCTTTTGTTCGCCGGGAGCGAAGCCCACCAGCACGATTTGCGTCAATTCCACGTCACTTTCAAAGCGAAACACCCAGGCTTCACCGGGATTAAAATGGGCCGCATCGGCCTTCAAGTCATCATCTTGATCCTGATCGGTGTTGATGCCAAAGAACCCCTTCGTGCTGATGTTGGTTTCATGAAAATCACTGCTGCCCCTTCCCGAGGCCGCCGACGTGCCATCACCCCCGATGATGTCCACGGTCTGAAGCCGAGTGGACGCACCCGTCGCCGCATCGGTGAGCAAGCCAGTCGTGGACCCCACCACACCGACCAAGCTTGCGTCGGTTCGGTCTTCAACCCCCTTGGTGTTGACCCCCGAGTCAAAGACCCCGTCTTCGTTTCCAAACGTCCACACAACCTCCGCATGTGCGGAGCACGGGGCCAGAGCAAGTGAGGCGGCACAAGCCGCGGCGCATAAAACAGCAGTACGAATCTTCATATCCATCTCTACCCTCAATTGAAATAACTTTGAATCTCTCAGCGGACCCACAAACCGATTCAACGCGAGGTAAAACCGCACCAAGAACCGGTGAACCAACCGTATGATTCACCTCTAAGGGGTGCAAACCCTTTTGCAAAAAAAGTGGCAAAACCACAGTCCGCAGCCCTCGCCCGCGTTATCGGCCGTGCCTCCCGCGCGAGCAATCGCGACCCCATCCCTCACACCGGCCCTTGAGGTGTGCGCCTGGGCCACCTAAGCCACGAGGGTAGGTCACCCTTCACCCCGCTCAGACGGGGATCCAGCGCGTGCCAGTGAACGAACGCTCATTCAGCGAAATCCGTTTTAACCGCCAAGCTGAGTGGCGGGGTTTCGCTGCAGTTGCGTGGCGCTCCAGGCCGCCCTGCTCGGCTGATCTGCGGGCACGAAGGGCGCCAAGGAAGGCAAAAGACGCAAGCGGTGGAGATCTCCGACCGTCGCCACGGACGCTCTGAATCTTGCGGCGGCTTAATTCCGTGACCGAGGCGCAATAGCGACGGCAAATCGACCTTTACAGGCGATGACGAGAGCTTCGAGCAAACTTTTCGCAGTGGTCTGACCCCGCGATGGTCCAGCTTGCATAATCCCAAGGCAGTGCTCCGCACACCACAGAGGGAACGGAGTTGAGCGTTGCCCGCGATTGGGGCCTTGGTCTTTTTGCGGTGTCTTGCCCGCCACCCAGGCCGCGGCGCGGAGGTCACAGAGGAAGACAGAAGACGCAAGCGGTGGGGTGACCCGCGGGCTGCGGGATCGCTTGCGTGCCTTGCTCTGTGACCTCGGTGCATGTCGCGTGGCGGTGAAAGGGGGTTGGAACCCACTGTGTCGTGGGTCGCGTATTTACCTCAACTCCATATCCTCTGTGGTCCGCGAAGCGGTGCCTTGGCGGGTGCCTCACGACTGGGGTTGGCGGCCAAAGCTTCCACCTCATGACGACCCCAGTGATTTGCTGCGGAGGGTTAGTGGGGCGACAGCGACGAACCGCAAGTCGAGGCCGTCACGGGGTCGTCACAAGGTCGTCACGGGGGACAATCACGGGCCATCACGGGGCCAGAGCACCACGCGACCGCGACCGCCAGAGATTCCGAAGATCTCTCCCCGCCGCTTGCGTCCGCCGCCTCGCTTCGTGCCCTCGGTGTGCTGCACGTGGCCGCGAAACCTCGGCCGCACACCACGCGGCACGTCGGCGAAACCCCGCCACCCAACTCGGTGCAGGGGACGTGGCCGTGGAGAAGACCGACATCAGTTTGGGGTGCGCCGCGTGGCTCACTCAACTTGCGAGCGCAGCGAGCCCCATGACTTGGGGTTGAAAGACCCCAGCACGTGAAGACGGGCTGCGAGAGCCAGCGCTACGCGTTGTCTGGGTCTTTGTGACGCGCGGTGGGTTCGCCGAGCCTTAAGCCACCCTACGTTCAGTCTCAAGCTCACCCCGCCGCACACGTACGGTCCACGGCCGCGGCCACGCGTGCGAGGTCGGCCATCATCGTGGTGAGCACGGCGGGCGTGACGCTCTGTGCGCCGTCGGTGAACGCGTGCTCGGGGTCGACGTGCATCTCCACCGCCAGGCCGTCGCAGCCCGCGGCGATGGCGGCTTTGGCCATGGCGGGCACCAGGTGGGCTTTGCCGGTGCCGTGGCTGGGGTCGATGACCACCGGCAGGTGCGTGCGTTCGTGCAGTTCGGGCACCACGCTGAGGCTCAGCGTGTTGCGGGTGTGGTCTTCGAAGGTGCGGATGCCGCGCTCACACAAAATCACGCGGTCGTTGCCCTCGGCCAGGATGTACTCGCAGGCCTGCAGGTATTCGTCCAGGGTCATCGACATGCCGCGCTTCATGAGCACGGGCTTGGGCTGGCGGCCGGCGGCTTCCAGCAGCTTGAAGTTTTGGCTGTTGCGGGTGCCGATCTGCAAACAGTCGGCGTACTTGCTAACCAGCTCGACGTCGGCGGGGGTGAGCACCTCGGTGAAAACAGGCAGGCCGGTTTCGTCCCGCGCGGCGGCCAGCATTTTCAAGCCGTCTTCGCCGTGGCCCTGGAAGGCGTAAGGGTTGGTGCGGGGCTTGAACGCGCCGCCGCGCAGGGCATGGGCACCCGCGGCCTTGGCGGCCCGGGCGGCGATGAGGATGGCTTCTTCGCCCTCGACGCTGCAGGGCCCGGCGATCACCGGCACGTCGGTGCCGCCAAAGGTACAGGGCGTGACCCCGGGCTGGCCGGCGCCGACCACGACCTGCGAGGTGGCGTCGCGCCCCTCGCGGCTGGCCAGCTGATAGGGCTTCTGCACGTGCATGGCCCGCGACACGCCCGGGGCCCGCCCCAGCACTTCGCCGTCGACTTTGCGTTCGTCGCCGATCGCGGCCACCACCGTCAGGTCGCTGCCTTTGATCGGGTGGTCTTTGAGGCCCATCTCGCGAATGAGCGCGCACACGTGATCGACCTGGTCTTGGGTGGCGGCGGCTTTCATGACAACGATCATGGGAGAGAACCTTGCAAACAGAGGAGGCGAAGCAAACGGCCCGCGGTCACGCGGACACAAAAAAACCCCGGCGGCGGTCGCGTCGGGGCGGGTTCGGGCGTGCCAAGAAGGCAGGCTAAACGCGGTCCGACGCGGCGCGGGGCTGCGCCAACCAGAAAAAGTCGCAAAAACGGGACAGCGGGCGTGTCATCACATAATTAGTATGCCCCACGACGGGGCCACGTCAAGCAGAACAGCGCCCGTATGAGGCCCAGATGCCGAATGCCCCGCACCCCGCCGAACCCATCGCCTACACGCCGCGTAAGCTGAAGCTCTTTCCTTTTCTTTCTGCGATGGAGCCTCCGTTTGCGTCACGCCCGGCTTTGTGTCCCTCGGTTTGGTCTTTTGCTTCTGGGTGTGGTCGGGGTCGCGACCCTGCCCCCGCAACGCGCCACGGCTCAGCCCGCTGACTTCAGCGGCTACGCGGCCTTGCGGGTCATCGAACAACCGGGCAACCCCTGGCGGCTGCGGGCCCACGACCTGGACGGCGACGGCTTGGAAGAGATCGTGATCGTGAACATCCGCAACGCGCGGCTGGATGTCTATCGCTGGCGCGGGGCTCAGGCCCACAGCGACCAAGCGCCTGCCCGGGCCACGCCCAACGAGCTGCCCATGGCCCCGGAGCTTGAGCACACCGAGGTGCCCCTGCGGCAGGCGCCCATCGACGCCACCGCCGCCGACCTGGACGGCGATGGCACCGCAGAACTTTATGTGCTGGCCTCGGACCCCAACCGCATCATCCGGCTGGTGGCGTCGACCGGCGACCAGACCGGCGACCAGACCGACAACCAGACCGACAAGTGGACCCGCGACCGCGCCTGGGACCTCTTGCCCGGGGCCTACGCGGGCAACGGAAGGCTAATCCGTGTGGTGCCGCCCACGGGCGATCGCACCGACCCCTTCGCCATCGTCAGCACACACGAGGGCCTGCAAGAAGTTCCGCTCACCGACGGCGGCCGCGCCGCGTGGCTGCAGCCGCGCGAGGCCCGCAGCCGCAACAACTGGTGGCTTTTTGACCTAGACGCCGACGGCGACCACGACCTGGTGGAGTGGACCGGCGACGCGGCCCAAACCCTGCGCTGGTGGCCGCGTGGTCATGACGGCGCATTCCAGCCCGCCCAACCCCTGCACGACCGGCCCGTGGCCGACGTCGAGCCGCTCAACGGCGGCCTGCTGGTGCTGGAATCCTCGCCCCAGGGCATCGTGCGGCGCTACGCCATGAGCACCACCGACACCGAGGCCCTGGGACAACGCGAGCTGCTGCCGCTACCCGGCGGCGCCGACGCCATCTGGGCGGTGGACACCGTGAACGGCCAGCCCCGCCTGGTGGCCCTGGACGACAAGACCCCGCGGCTGCTGACCTTCACCCACGGCCCCGCGGGCTGGTCCGCCGGGCCCGACTTCGCCACCCTCAACGGCGTGACCGCCGCGGTGGCCGCGCCCGGCGAAGGCCTGCTGCTGCACCAAGCCAACGACGAGGCGCTCTACGCCACGTCATTTGGCGACGGGCGCTACGCCTTTCCCACCCCGGTATTGCTGACCACCGCGTCCGCCACCCAGGACGGCGTGGGCGATCCCACAAACCAGAGCGAGACCGAAGCCGCCCAACTGCTGGGCCTCAGCGCCGTGGGCGGACAGGTGGTGCGGATCACCAAGCACGGCAAGTCGCTGCGGGTCACCCGCCACCACGGCCAAGGCCAGGTGCAAGTAACTGACTACCCCGACACCGCGGGCAAGGCCGACGCCGCGAAGTGGATGGGCGCTGCGGGGCTGCTGGTGCATGACAAGTTTGGTCGCGGCCTGCGCCACGTCACCGACCGCGGCACCGCCTCGCCCCCGGCGCTGGCCAAAGCCGCGCTGGGCGAGTTTCGACTGGTCGCGATGCCCGGCACCGACGGCAACGACACCGCCGACACCCTGCTGCGGCCGGCCCGCCTCAGCAACGGCGTGCTGCAGTGGCTCAATAACGATCTGGTGGCCACCGACCAGGTCATGCTGCCCAACGGCCGCAGCCTGGCCGACTTGGTGATGACCCACGCCCACGCCGCCTGGGCGCTGGAATCGGGTGGAGGGCACGTCCACCGGCTGGAAGCCGACGACGCGGGCGTGCTGCGGGTGACCGAAAGCCACCGCGTGCACGACGGCCGCGCACTCACCCTGGATCCCGCCTTGGGCCTGCTGCTCTCGACCGGCCAGGGGGTGGTGCGCCTCAGCGAGGGCCAGCGCCAACAGCTGGACGTGGTGCAAAGCATCGACGCCCGCGCAGGCCGGCCCGGATCGGCCCGCGACGCCACGGTGCACCGCGTGGCCGCGCTGGACCTCACCGGCGACGGCCAGCACGAGGCACTGCTTTTGGATGACAAAACCCACGAAGTCACCGCCTTGGTCGGTGGCGCCAACGGTGAAGATGCGTACACCCCGATCGTCTCGTGGCAGGTCTACGAAAACCAGGCCTATCCCTACGGCGGCAACGGTTCCAACGAAACCGAGCAGCAGCCGCGTGCCATCGCGGCCCTGGACCTCGACGGCGACGGCGTCCGCGACCTGGCCATGCTCAGCCAAGACCGCCTGGTGATCTACCTCGGACGCGAGGTGCAAGAGTGATGTGCCCCCCACGCCCCCGCCGGTCCTGCGCTACCTCCGCCCTGTCTTTTCGCCCAAGCCACGCCATGCCCCACCGCCTCACCGCCTTGCTGCTCGCCACCCTGCTTTGTGCCACCACACACGCGCAGCCCACGGCCCCGTCACCTCCCGCGCCGCCGGCCGTGAACGAAGACACGCCTGAGGCGTCGCATGCCTCCGATGCTGCGCCTGTGCTCGCCCCTTCCGCTGCGCCCGTGCCCGCGACAGACGCCGCAGCCGACCGCGCCGCGCAGTCGGCCCACGCCGTGGGCCAACGTGTCACCGCCACGCTCAACGGCGGGGCCCACGTCGTCGGCACACTGCTGCGTGTCAGCGACCGGGGCTACGCCATCGACCTGGGCCACGACGTGCTGAACCTTCCACCCGCCGTGGTGCTGGACGTGACCGCCGATGACGCGGGCACCGACAACACCCCCCTTGACGCAAGCGACAACACCGAAGGCGACGGCGACCGGGCCGACGCCCACAGCCTCTACACCGCCGACCAGCTCAACGCCCGCCCGATCAACGAACTGGTCGACACCTACGGCGACGCGGTCGTGCTGGTGCGCACCCCCGGGGGCCTGGGCACGGGGTTTTTGATCTCCGACGGCGGGCACCTGATCACCAACTACCACGTGGTCGAAGGCCAGACCCGCGTGTCGGTCACCGTGTCGCGGACCACCGCGCAAGGGCGGCGCAAAGCCGAATTCAAAGACGTCGAAATCATCGCCTTTGACCCCCGCCGCGACCTGGCCCTGCTGCGGCTGGACTGGGACAACAACGACACGCCCGTGGCCGAAGAAGACCGCCCCCCGCACGTGGTGCTCAGCGCCCCCGACGACCTGGTCCCCGGCGACCTGGTCTTCGCCGTGGGCAACCCGCTGGGCCTGGAACGCACCGTCACCCAGGGTATCGTCAGCAGCACCACCCGCACCATCGGTCACCTGCGCTTCATCCAAACCGACGCCAGCATCAACCCAGGCAACAGCGGCGGCCCGCTGTTCAACGCCCGCGGAGAAGTCGTCGGCGTGGCCTGCGCCGGCTTCACCAGCTTCAACGGGCTTGCGTTTGGAATCCCCGTCGAAGAGCTGCGCAGCTTCCTCAAGCACCGCGACGCCTGGCTGTACGACGCCAGCCAGCCCCAGAACGGCGTGAAGTACCTCAACCCGCCGGTGCTGGAAAGCTCGAACCTATAGACCGCAAAACCGCGGCAGCGAACCCCGATCATCTTGCAGCCCCGATGGTGTTTCACACACTGGCGCGTTGGGGCGCCGCTAAACTGCCGCCTTGTTCTCACCCGCCTTCCCCGCCCTTCGAAGTTCGTCCTGCGAACTTCAGACTCCCCTTGCCCAAAGGACGCCCATGCGCCCCTCCGCTTTCGGACTGTCGGCCCTCGCGGCCCCCGCTCTTGCCTGCTCACTCTTCGCCGCTCCCGCGGCCTCGGCCCAGGCCGTGGCCGATGCCCTGGCCCCGGGCTGGACCGCCCTGCCGACCGACACCATCGCCTGCGTCCGCGTGCCCGACGCCCGCGGTTTCCTCGCGTCGCTGCGTGAAGGCACCGCCCTGGGCCAGCGTGTGGTCACCGAAGAACGCTTAAACGGCTTCTTCCAGCTTTTCAAAGAACAAAACGCAGAGGAATGGGCCGACTTCACCGCCGACCTCGATGAAGTCGGGCTCACCCCCAGCGAGCTGGGCGAGCTGATGCAAGAGCCCTGGGGCGCCGGCTGGGTGCTCGCCCCCACCGACGCACGGCCGGCGCCACGCAACGTGATCCTGTTCTGGGCCGAGCTCGACGAAGACCGCATCGACACGCTCTACACCGCGCTGGACAACAGCGACGACATGAACGAGCGGGCCACCCGCACCGACCTGGCACTCGGCGGCGCCGACGTGCGGCAATACCTCATCCCCGAAACCCAAAACGACGAAGAAGGCGTTTCGGCCACGTTCGAAAACGCCACCGACGCCACCCAGTTTCTCATCACCCGCTTGCCCGGCCGCGTCGTGGTGGCCATGGCCCCCCCCGAATCCGCAGGCTCCGTCGCCACCGCCCGCAACGCCGGCGGCGACCTGAACTGGGACACGGTGCTCGATGTTGAAAACGTCCACGGCGTGTTCGCCCGCTACCTCGACGCCACGGCAAACGGCGGAGACGACCAAGGCTTTGCCCCGCGTTTAAGCGCCGACCCCGGCGTCACCGCCGCCACACACTTGGGCCGCAACCAAGACGAACCCATGCTGGGCGAGGTGTTCATCGACGTGCCGCGTCTGCTCACGATGGGAGACAGCGCCATCGAGCGCCAAGGCGATCCCGAAGCCGCGCGACAATTCACCGCAGCGATCCAAGCCATGGGACTCAAGGATCTGGGCGCGTTCGCCGGATCGGTTTTCTCGGCCAACCGCGGCCTGCAAGTGCGCGGGTTTTTGGGAGCACCCGCCCCGCGTGCCGGACTGGTCGGCATGCTCGATGGAACCACCCTGCCCACCGATCCTCCGGCCTGGGTCTCCAAAGACGTGAACTACGGGCACCTGGCCTTCGACCTGGGCAAGCTCTGGGACGTGTCGCTCGACATCGCCAGGCAAACCGGCGGGCCCGAAGTCGCCCAGCAGATGCAAATGGCCAACCTCATGGCCGGAGGCATGCTGCAAACCGATATTCCCGGCGCCCTGCGCAGCTTGGGCACCGCCCACCGATTTGTAAGCGTGACCCAGACCGCACCCCAAGGCGCCGCTTTCGACGCCCCGGAGATTCAGCCCTTCGCCCTCGTCTGGGACCTGGCCAACGCCGCCATCGTCCAGCGTCTCATGGCTCTGGCCAAACAACAAATCGGCTCTCAACCCAGCGTCACCGTCGTGGACGAGCAAGGCTTCACCGGTTTACGCACCGCTGAAGAAGGC
Source organism: Phycisphaera sp. (assembly GCA_023300125.1). Lineage (GTDB taxonomy): Bacteria > Planctomycetota > Phycisphaerae > Phycisphaerales > Phycisphaeraceae > Algisphaera. The sequence goes on along the minus strand of JALZVY010000253.1, from coordinate 4,337 downwards.
GTGGAAGGCGGCGTCATGCTCGGATCCAGCAACCTGGTCATGGGCTTCGGCGGCGGCCTGACCGACCGCGTCATGACCAGCCTCAACAACCCGCCCGCCCCCGCCGACACCTTGGCCAACAGCGCCGTATTCCAAAGCGGCCAAGACGTGCTGCCTTACCGCGAAGGCTTCTTCTTCCAGTTCTCTGACGGTGGCCGGGACGTGGTGGCTGGCGTGAACCAGCTCATGAACGGGCTTCTCACCACGGGAGGGGTGGACCCTGAAATGACCCAGAAAATCCAAGCCCTGATGCCCAGCGACGAAGACCTTATCGCCGCGGTGGGTGCCAGCGTGACTCAGATGCGGCTCGAAGACGGCGGCATCGTGATCGAAGCCGCCATCTCCACCCCGGCCGCCGAGTGAGCTTCGCCCCGCGGATTCCCTTGGCACCGTAAGATGCCCCCTTCGATGCACGCCGCTCACCCGCGGCGTGCGTCCTTCCCGCTGCGGGCGTGGCGGAACTGGCAGACGCGCGAGATTTAGGTTCTCGTTCCTTAACCGGAGTGCAGGTTCGATTCCTGTCGCCCGCATTGACCCCACCGGCCCCCGTCGCCCCGCGACGGGGGCCGGTAGTCTTTCCAACATGCACGATCTACGCCGGATCACCCACAAAATTCGCAACCACCGCGCACGCCGACGAGCCGGTGCGCTGCTGCGCCAAGGGCTCATGGCCGAGTACGACTGGGACGCCTACCGCGCGTTGGAAGCCCAGCTCCCCGACGCCCAGTGGAAGAAGTACTTCGCTCTGGACCGCTACAAAGTGCGTAACGCCACCCGCTTGGTCGAGCTGGGCTTGGCCGACGCCGCGCCCCAGCGGGTGCTGGACCTGGGCTGCGGCACGGGATTGTTTCTGGCCGGCTGCCAGTCGCTGGGCCACACCGCCATCGGCGTGAACCTCGCCGACCCCCTGTTCGACCGCACCTTGGAACTGTTCGGGGCCCAGCGCCTGTTCCACCGCATCCAGCCCCACACCGCGCTGCCCCCCTTCGCCGGCGGGCCCTTCGACCTGATCACCGCCTTCGAAACCCAGTTCGACATCGTCGACGGCGTGATCTGGGGCGTGGACGACTGGAAGGGCTTGTTCTACCAACTGCGCCCGCACCTGCATGGGCACACCCGCGTGTTCATCAAGCTCAACCAGCACGCGGGCCTGCCGCCAAACCAGATCGCCCCGCCCGCGGTCCGGGCCTATTTCGAAACACTGGGCGCCCGCATCGTGCGGCGGCAGGTCGATCTGCCTGGGTTGCGTTCAAAGCTCGATGCGATGACCTAAGCACGCCAAGCCCCCTGCCGCGGCTCACCACACTGAGGCCTCAAGACCCCGCGTCCGAAGGGGCCTGCGGCGTCGTTTCAACCCGCAGATCCCCGTAGATCACGCGGAAGCCATCGCCTTCTTCCGTTTGCCAGAAGCACACCACCCGGTCTGCCTGTCCGCGACGCACGCCCGCCCCCCGCCACACAAAACCGCGGTTGATCGTCAGCGTGCCGAAGAACCCGATCCCCCGACCCATGACCTCGCCGATGGCCGTGATTTCCTGCTGTAGCTGCTCAAGGCTGGGCTCGGCCACGCCCAAGCGCTCGGCGGCAATCGCCTCAATTCGGTTCAAGTCGGCGGGCGGCGGGGCCACTTTTTCGCGCTGGGTCAACGCTTCCAAAGCAGACAGGCCAGTGGGCGGCGCATCGGCCGGGGCTCCGCCCAAGACAACCTGCACGGCTTGGCCCAAGGCCTTCATGTTCATCACCTCGGGGAACCGGCCTTCCCGGGCGCTACTCCACAGCCGCAGCAGGGCTATGAAATCGGTTTGGTTGTCTACCGTCTCTGCCTCGCGCCCCACGCGGTAGCCTTCAGGGGGCGTGAGGTCGAAGAGCCCATCGTCCAGCGGCGGGTTCCAGACAAACCCATCCACCGACACACGCACGACCGTACCGGAGCCCGAAGACGCCGTGTATTCGCTGCGCACCGGGAGCCCCGAGCCCATATCCACCCAGAGCTTGTCCGACTGCGAAGCCAATGCATGGGCGAACGCGTAGATCTGAACCGGGCGGCCATTCAGTTCGTCCTGCCCGATCAGTGTGGCGCTCTTCGGATCAAGCCGACGAAACATGTCCATGACGTTGGGCGTGTTCGGCGACGCAGCCCCCTCCTGGGTCTGGATCACCGTGGCCTCCCCGTCGGGCATCAACTCCAGAGTCTGCTACTTCCGAACATCGGTGATGGTGATCATCTCTCCAATCGCACTCTGCAGCGTCCCACGCACCCGGCCCGGCTCTTTGATCTGCAGGGTGCCGTGCACCGTCTCGGACAGCCCCACGCTCTGAAGGCTGATGGTGATGCGGCACTGGGCGGTGTGAATCTCCGCCAAGCGCTGCTGCACATCCGCCAAGGCCACGGACACACCGCCGCCGGGCAGAAAGAGAGAAGCCACACTCACCGCCACGGCCGCCGCGGCCGCCAAAGGAAGGGTCAAACGCATGGTCGATCTCCAAAAAGAGGGAATGGGGTGAGACCTCGACGATCGATGCTCGGGCGTTTCCAAAGCCCGCACGCTGTCGAACGTGGCCTGAGCAGGCGGCACGTCCATGGTCAAAAAGGCCTCGCGCACCGCTGCGGGGTTGGGCGCATCCGAAGAAGGGGGTTGAGGGTCATGCGTCATCTGAAAGACCTCCCTTTTGTGAAAGCTGACAAGAAGCTGAAGAACCGCCAAGCAACGCGCGCAGCCCGGCTCACCAGCACCGCCGCGTTGCCCGGCTCTACGCCCAGGTGCTGGGCAATCTCCGTGCGGATCATCTGCTCGACGGGACGAAGCCAGAAGGCCTGAGCCTGACGCTCGGGCAAGCGCGGCAAAGCCTGCCCCACCCGCTCGCGCAGCTCGGCAGCCTCTAAGGCCGCATCTGGCGGCGCCCCGCCGTGGGCCGGGAGTCCCGCTTCCGCGGCCAGCGGCCCGGTGCGCTCGCCTTGTCGGTAACGCTGGCGCAGGCGGTCGATGGCCCTGCGGGTCGCGATCGTCTTAAGCAGCGAAGGCCAGTCACGCACGTCCCCGTCGCGTGACGCCTTCCACGCCGCCAGAAAGGTCTCCTGGTAGCAATCTTGGGCGTCGCCGTGGTGATTCAGCAGGCGGTACACCGTCCGCCAAACCGCCGGGCCGTGGGCCTCAAACAGGGGTTTCAATTCGTTAAGGGCAGAACCTGAGATAGAAAAATCGGGCCCGGCCCACACGCCGGGCCATACGCCGGCCAGAGGCCTAGTCGCCGCCGCCGGGCCCACGTTACGCGCCACGGTTTTTTTGCCCCGGACGTGGCACGCCGGCCCCGCGCCCGCAGCCTGGCCAAAACCAACGCCCCCCCCCGTTTCCGGGTAAAATGAGCACTTCGATTCTCCCCCCGGAACCCCCCGCGCGATGGCCGACGACACGCCCCAAACCCCTGACGAATCGGCAGATAACCCCGAACAAGGCGTCACGCCTTCGGGGCCGGTGCTCAACGGTGCGATTCAAGACCTGGCCATCGAGCAGGAGCTGGCCGACAGCTACCTCACCTACGCCATGTCCACCATCGTGGACCGGGCTCTGCCCGACGTGCGCGACGGGCTCAAGCCCAGTCAGCGGCGGGTGCTGGTGGCCATGAACGACCTGAACCTGCGGCCCGGCAGCAAGCACCGCAAGTGCGCCAAGATCGCCGGCGACACCTCGGGCAACTACCACCCCCACGGCGAGTCCACCGTCTACCCCACCCTGGTCAACATGGCCCAGGACTGGAAGATGCGCCATCCGCTGATCGACCCGCAGGGGAACTTCGGCAGCATCGACCCCGACCCGCCGGCGGCCATGCGTTACACCGAGGCCCGCATGGCTGCGCCCGCCGCGGACATGCTCGAAGACCTCAAGCTCGACACCGTCGACTGGCAAGAGAACTACGACGGCGTGCGCCTTGAACCCAAGGTGCTGCCCGCCAAGTTCCCCAACCTGCTGATCAACGGCGGCACCGGCATCGCCGTGGGCATGGCCACCAGCCTCGCGCCCCACAACCTGGGCGAAATCTGCGACGCCATCACCGCCACCATCGCCAACCCCGACATCGACGTCACCGAGCTGATGTCCCACGTGCCCGGGCCCGACTTTCCTACCGGCGGCACCATCATGGGCCGCGGGGGCATCGCCAGCGCCTACCGCACAGGCCGGGGCAAGATCACCGTGCGTGCCAAGATGCACCACGAGCAAAAGGGCAAACAAGACCGCATCGTCGTCACCCAGATTCCTTATCAGGTGTCCAAGGTCGCGGGCATCATCGACAAAATCGTG
>JALZVY010000252.1 GCA_023300125.1 Phycisphaera sp. | reverse complement strand
CGGGCGCGTTTTTGGTGAAGTATTCGTGGGAGAACCAACTGCTGCCGGTGAGCGCGCGGCTGGTGCTGGCGGCGGTGTTTGGCGGTGGCATGATCGGCGCGGGCACGTGGCTGCGCGGGCGCTCTGAGCGGGTGGCGGCGGCGTTGGTGGGTGCGGGGGTGGCGGATCTGTACGGGGTGACGTTTGCGGCGTCGAGTGTGTATGACTTTTTGGGGCCGGTGACGGGGTTTGTGCTGCTGGCTTTGGTCACCGCGGGGGCGGTGGGCTTGTCGCTTCGGCATGGGCGGTTTGTGGCGCTGCTGGGGCTGGTGGGTGGGTTTTGCACGCCGCTGTTGATCGGCGATGCGCGCGAGGCCAGCGGGCCGCTGCTGGGTTACTTGTTGGTGTTGCAGATTGGGTTGGTGGTGGTCACGCGCCAGCGCGGGTGGATCGGGTTGTCGGCGGCCACGCTGGTGGGGTCGGTGGGCTGGGGCTTGGTGCAGGCGCTGACTGGGGTGGACGCCAGTGACCGGCTGGCGGCGGGCCTGCTGGGCCTGGGATCGGCGTCGGTGTTTGTGCTCAACGCCGCGTGGGTGCAGGCCCGCGAGCAAGACCCCACGCGGCGGCGGGCGCCGATCACGCGCTTTGGGTTGGCGGTGTCGGCGGTGGGGGCGGCCATGGCGCTGCTGGGCATCGTGACGGTGCGCGGCGGGTATGGGCCGCAAGAGCTGGCGATGGTGGGGCTGCTGGGGGCCGGTGCGATCGCGCTGGCCCGGCTGGATCGGCGCTACTTGCCGGTGCCTTGGCTGACCTTGGGCCTGAGCGCGGCGATGCTGCTGGCATCGGTGGCGAGTGCGAGCCTGAGCATGACCCCGGCAGGCGCCGTTGCGGCGGTCAAGCCCGGCGGCGGCTTTGCCCAGGTGGTGTTGGCCTTTGCGGTGCTGTACGCCGGGGGGGGCTTCGCGGCGTGTTGGGGCCAGCAGCGGGCGCTGCGGGGGTCGGCGGTGTCGTTTGCGTGGCTGTCGGGGGTGGGCGGGGCGGTGATGCTGGCGCTGGGCATGGCCTTTGTGTCGGCCTTGCTGCCGCGCGGCGAGGTGTTGTTTGGCCTGGCGGCGGCGTTCTACGCGGGGATGGCGCTGACCCGTAGCCGGCACCGGCCACACGCCCATGCCGCGGGGCCGCTGGGGCTGGCGGCGTGGGGGGCGGTGACTGCGGCGGTGGTGTGTTTTTATGGCAACTCGGTGTGGATGGGGCCGGCGCTGGCGGTGGTTGGCGCGGGCGCCGCGTGGTCAACGCGGTGGCACGGCCTGCGCCATCACGGTCGCTGGGCGGTGGCCTGGTGCGCGGTGCCGCTGGTGTTGATGCTCGTGTTGTGTTCGTCAACGGTGTGGTGGTCTTTGGGCCCGTCGGATATCAAACGTTTGGGGGCGGCGAGCGACGCGCGGATGGCGTGGCGGTTCGGGGCGTATTACGGGATCGCGGTCGCCGGTCTGGTGGTGGCGGTGGCCGGCCTGCGAAGGCGTTTCAAACACGAACAGTTGCTACGCGAAGTGATTGGTGTGCTGGCGATCTCCTTGGCGGTCACCGGCGGGGTCATGGTCGTCGCGGGCGCGTTCTACTGGACCACCTATCTTTTTTACCCAGCGCAGGACGTGTGGCGGGTCGCCGCGCTGATCGTCATGCTGGCTGTGGTGGCCGCGGCGGGGTACGCCTGGGCGGGGCGAGCGGGGCTGCCGTTTGCACGGGCGGTGTCTGCGTTGCCGGCTGTCGCCGCGGGCTTGGTGGCGGTCTTGGGGTTGCCTTGGGCTGCCAGCGGCTTGGGTTTGCCCTCGACGACGCGTGGCGTGACCGCCGGGGAGGGCTTGGCGTGGCTTTGGCCATCGCTGGGCGTGGTGGTCGCGGGGATATGGGCGCTGGGTTGGCAGCGTCGTGATCAACGTGAGGTGGCGATCACGCTGCACACGCTGGCTTGGGCGGTGATGGGCTGGGGCACCTTTGCCGCGGTGCGGGCGATGTTTTCGGGGGCGGTGGATCCGCCGTGGATGCCTGATGCTGCCGCGATGGGCCGCGTGGAGGTGGCGGTGTGGACTGCGTTGCTGGGGGCGCTTGCTCCGGGCGCGCTGGCCTTGGGCCGCGTTTGGCCAACGCTGGATCCGGTCGCCGCGCTGCGTGGCGGCGGTCACGTAGTGCTGGGCGTGGCGGCGGCGGTGGGTGCCTTGGGGCTGGGGCTGGTGACCAACCCGCTGTGGGCCTTGCCGGGGATCGGCGGGGCTGCGATTTTTAACACGGGCTTGCTGGCCTACGGCGTGGCGGGGTTGGCCTTGTTCACCACCGCGATCGCAACGCGTCGTTTAGAAACACGCGACGCGCTGCTTGGGGTGACCCAGGCGGCGGCCGGGGTGGCGGCGGGGCTCGCGGTGCTTGGCGTGGCGGTTCTTATCCGCCATTTGTTTCACCCCTCGGATCTGCGGCTGCCCGCGGCGATGATGGTGTCGGGTGAGACGGTGGTGGCGTCGGCGCGCATCGGTTTCCGTGAATACGGGGTGTACGCGCTTGCCTTGCTGGGTGCCGGGGCGGCAGCCACGTTCGTTGGGCCCCGCAGCCGGGTGTGGGCCGGGCCGGTGGCGGCGGCCGGGGTGTTGGTGGCGGTGCTGGGGGCCGGTGGCGTGGCCAACCCGCTGCGCTTGGACGAAACGGTCGGCAGCCTGCCGGTGCTCAACGCGGTGTTGTGGGTGTTGCTGGGCCCTGCGGTGCTCGCAGGCGTGGTGGCTTGGCGGATTGAAGCCGTCTGGCGACCGTTGGCCGGCGTGCTGGCGGGCGGGGCGATTTTGCTGGTCTTTGGGGGGGTGACGCTGTTGGTGCGCCACGCCTTTGTGGGCGCAGACCTCACGCTGGCCACCAACGATTTCGGCGCTGCGGAGTGGTATGCCTATTCGGCCACTTGGCTGGTGCTGGGCGTGGCGCTGCTGGCCGCGGGGGTGTGCAGTGGCCGGGCCAGCCTGCGCTACGGCTCGCTGGCGGTGTTGCTGCTGGCGGTGTGCAAGGTGTTCTTGCTGGACACCCGCCACCTTGACGGCCTGCTGCGGGCCGGCAGCTTCTTGGGCCTGGGCCTGACCTTGATGGTGCTGGGTTATGTGTACCAACGCTTTGTCATCGCAGCGGTCACGCGGACCGCAGAGCACGCGTCGGAAAATTGAGTGGCGCGTGGCGAGGCACGATGTTCCAGTGGCCTCCAGCTGCGTCCAGCCTTGTCCCCTCGCGCATCATGTATGAGCACGAAAGGGTTAAGGCGTGTCGTGGGTCAACACCCATTCGAGGCGGTCGCCGGCCAAGGTGTATTCGGTGAGGGTGTGTTGGATCGCTTCATCTCCCTGCTTGGCCGTGACAAACGCAGTACCTTCGCTTTCCCACCACACCGAGGCACTGCGTGTTTGGCCCGCAGGCACGTCATCCAGGGGTAGGCTTTGGTCGCCGTGGTGCAGCACGATGTGAGTGAGCGCGGCCGTGCGGGTGTTGTGGATCGTGATCACCGAGCGGCTGTATTCGTTTTCGCCGATGGCGAGGCAGGCGATGGCCAAGGGAATGTTGAAGACAAGCAGCGTGGCGGCCACGGCGACGCGGGCGGGATGCACGCCGCGTCGCAGGCCGATGACCAGCAAGATCGTGGCAACCAAGACGACCGCAGGCAGCAGGCACGACAGTGTGATGAAACCCAGAACGGCAAATCCGTCCAAGCCGGTGGCCAGGTAGCCGATCAGGAAGCCAACACCCAAGCCGCTGGTTCCCAGTGCAAGCCAGAACGCAAGCCGCACCGCAAGCCGCCCGTTGTCGGGGTGGACGTCATGTGAAGCGGCTGAATCGGGCATGGGGCCACGGGCCGTGGAGTTGTAGATGGGCTTAGGCCCCGCTGACGGTAACCGGCGTGGGGTGGGATCAGGCTTGGGTTGTGGTCAGACAGCTCGGCGTTTGCGGCGTGCGATCAGTGTCGTTCCGGCAAGCAGGAGCATTCCCGTCGTTGGTTCTGGGATCAGGGCCAGGGTGAGCGCGTTGGCCACTGTTGCGGCGGCCAAGGGCCGTCCGACATCAAAGCTGGCGTGAATGGGGTCTCTGTAGAGATCCGCTCCGCCGCCGGCGTCTTCGAAAGCCTGGCCCGCGTTGATGAGCGTGGCGTCAAACCCTAGGTCGCCGAGTTGGTCGATGAACCATTCGTAACCGGCCAAGTGTTGACCTAGGCGTGCGTTTGCCCCATCAAACGACCGGTTCCAATCCCCCGCTGTGGTGGTTCCCCATGTGCCGTAGACAAAAAGCTCAACGTCAGGCGCGAGTGACGCAAACGACACCGCGGCGTCGAGTTCTTCCTGCCACGTGTTGTTGGTGTGGGGCTGCAGAACCAATGCGTCGTAGGATTCCAAGTCTGCTAGATCCCACCGAATATCCTCACCGGGCCGGTTCACGCACGGATTAGGGTTGTCGAGGCTCTGGGTCAACGATGAACCGCATTGGATGTGGTATTGGTGCGTGAAGCCGGTGAGCGCTTCAAGGCCACCTCCGCGAGCATCTTGGGTGAGCGAGTTGCCGATGTGGTAGACGGAAATGTCTGAGGGGAGGATTTCCGAGGCCAGCGATTGTGAAGCGGGGCCAGCGATGCACAAAAGCGCTGCTGATGCGATGCGCGTCGTCGATGCCTGAGCTTGTGCATTAAATGGAATGCGATAAATCATTTTGGTGTTGTCTTTCTCGCTTTGATCAAACAGATGGATCTTGCCGGAAAATCATAAGATGGCGCACGATACGCCACGGGCAATTTTTACGCAACATGTTTTAAATAAAAGACTTGCAGTGGTTTTCTTAAATGGATTAAGAAAACAACGCTTCCCTGGGTCCTTCCGGAGCATAGGTAATGATTTGCGACGTCGGTGATGGAAATCAACCGGATGTCATCTGAATTATTTATAACTCGGCGGTGTTGCGCAAAACCATTCGTTGTTTTTTTCTCGAGGGCTTTCCGAATTTTTTCGCCGCTTTGGGTTGTGCAGGGATGGGACACCCACCCACGGAAGCGCCAAGAACGCCCCATGGCTCAACGCGGGCGCTGATTCGTTTGGGCACGTGTTCTAACATCGCCCGCGAGCTGGACCCGTTTCCGGTGGCCACGCAGCGCAATCTGATGAGCCGGGTGCACGTGCCGCTGGCGGGTACGGGCTCACCGTGGCCAAAGCCTGCCTGTTCGTGGGTATGTGTGCGTACCGCGGGGGTATTGGGGCCTTGCGGTTCAGCGTTGCCCCGTGGCAGGCCCACGACGCCTGGTCTGTGGGGTGGCGTGGATTGAGATCAGGCTTGGGTTGTGGTCAGACAGCTCGGCGCTTGCGGCGTGCGATCAGCGTCGTTCCGGCAAGCAGGAGCATTCCCGTCGTTGGTTCTGGGATCAGGGCCAGGGTGAGCGTGTTGGCCACTGTTGTGGCGGCCAAGGTTCGTCCGACACCAAAGCTTGCGTGAATCGCGTCTCTGTAGAGATCAGCTCCGCCGCCGGCGTCTTCGAATGCCTGGCCTGCGTTGATGAGCGTGGCGTCAAATCCTTGGATGCTGAGTTGGTCGATGAACCATTCGTAGCCGGCCAAGTGTTGGCCTAGGCGTTCGTTTGCCCCATCAAACGAGCGGTTCCAATCTCCCGCTGTGGTTGTGCCCCAGGTGGCGTACACAAAAAGCTCAACGTCAGGCGCGAGTGACGCAAACGACACCGCGGCGTCGAGTTCTTCCTGCCACGTGTTTGTGGAGTGCGGCTGCAAAACCAATGCGTCGTAGGATTCCAAGTCTGCTAGATCCCACCGAATATCTTCGCCGGGCCGGTTCACGCACGGATTCGGGTTGTCGTGTGTCATGGTCAACGACGCATTGCACTGGATGTGGTATTCGTGCGTGAAGCCGGTGAGGTCTTCGAGGCCACCCGCACGAGCATCTTGGGTGAGCGAGTTGCCGATGTGGTAGACGGAGATTTCGGAGGCCAGGATTTCCGAGGCCAGCGATTGTGAAACGGGGCCAGCGAGGCACAAAAGCGCTGCTGATGCGATGCCAGTCCGCGAGGCCTTAGCGCGGGCATTGAGTGGAATGTGATGGGGCATGTTGATTTTCTCTCTCTCACTTTGACTGAAACGGATGATCCGTTGCCGAGGAATCCCGGCGATATCACTTACGTTATGCCGTGTGGATTTCTTTGGCAAATTTTTTTAATAATGTTTTTGAGCGGTGTTGCAGTGGTCTGGCCCCGCTACAACCCCGCTACAACCACGGGCGATTGATTCGGTGGGAGGTGTAGGATTTGCAACTTCAAGGCATTAACCGCCAAGTTGCGTTGCGGGCGGGGGCGGATTGGCGTTGGGACACGTGGGGCCGCGGCACGGCTTTGGGGCAGACACTGAGGTTTCAAGGCAAAACGGCCCGGACGCAGGCGGTCGGGAGATCCGTGGTGGATTGTCTTTGTGTGGGCGTTGGGCGAAAGGGGGAGTGACGTGGGGGGCAGTGCCGTAGCGATGACCCGCGCCATTTGAATCCCGGTTCGGTGGCCGTTGCAGCGCACCTTCTCCAGCGAGGGGCTCTCCCTTCAGCTTGCGTCGGGTCCGGCTTGCCTTGTTATCTCGGTGTCGGCAGCATGGCCTTGGGTGCACGCCGGAACATCTGAAAACAAGCCGACAAAACCCGCAACGCAGCTTGGCGTTGTTAAGCCCCCGATCATCGCACGATCAGGCCCCGCTGACGGTGACCGGCGTGGGCTGGGAGCGGACGCGGTGGGTGGGGTCGACCACGACGTTGAGGGGGCGGCGCAGGCCGTTGGGGCCTTTGGGGGGGATGCCGTCGTTGTCGATGATGCGCTGGATGGCCATGACGCCTTCAATGAGGGTCTCGGGCCGGGGGGGGCAACCGGGGACGTAGACGTCGACGGGGATGAACTGGTCGATGCCTTGCACGGTGGCGTAGGTGTCGAACACGCCGCCGGTGCTGGCACAGGCGCCCATGCTGATGACCCACTTGGGTTCGCACATCTGCTGGTAGATGCGCTGGAGCACGGGCAGCATCTTCACGCTGACGCGGCCGGCGACGAGCATGAGGTCGGCTTGGCGGGGGCTGAAGCGCATGACTTCGGCGCCGAAGCGGGCGAGGTCGAAGCGGCTGCTGGCGGTGGCCATGAGTTCGATGCCGCAGCAGGCGGTGGCAAAAGGCATGGGCCACACCGATGAGCGGCGGGACCAGTTGATGACCTTTTGCAGCTGCGTGGTCATGACCCCGTCGACGGGGAAGGCGGCTTCGATGCCCATGGGCGAGTCCTTGCGAGCGGTGGAGGTTGCGAGTCTGCTTTAGTTTAGCCGGGCACGGGGCGCAGGGGGCGGCAGAATTGAAAAACAACCCGCCACGGGGGTGGTCGCGTTGGGTGGGGCTAGGCGGTGGCGGGCGGCGGGTCGGCGGGGGTGTCGCTGGGATCATCGCCAGGCTTGTCGCTCGGCTGATTGGCGGCGGGCGGCTCTGAATCGGCTTCGAGGGCTTTGGCTTGGGCCACCGGCGGGCGGCTGACGGGCAGAAGCACCGAGAACGTGGCGCCGCGCCCGGGGATGGAGTCCACTTCGATGCTGCCGCCGAGCATCTGGGCGAGGTCGCGGGCGATGGTGAGGCCCAGGCCGGTGCCGCCGTGGGCTTTGGTGACCCCGCGGTCGAGCTGGGTGAATTTGTCGAAGATGCGCGCTTGGTCTTCGGCGTCGATGCCCGGGCCTGTGTCGGTGACGGCGATGCGCAGCCGCGGCACGCTGGCCTGCGGGTCTTGGTCGCCTTCGCCCGGCGGGGATTCGGCGGGTGCGAGCTCGGCCCGCAGGCTGACACGGCCGCGGGGCGGGGTGAACTTCACGGCGTTGGCCAGGAAGTTGAAGACCACTTGCTGCAGCTTGCCGGGGTCGGTTTCGATCAGGGGCAAGCGTGGCGCGAGCAGGACGCGCAGGTCGATGTCTTTTTTCTCGGCCTGCGGGCGGATGAGGGTGATGAGCCCTTCGACGGTGTCGGCGACCGAGACGCGGTCGATGCGGAGCTCGACTTTGCCCGCTTCGATCTTGGCCAGGTCGAGCAGGTCGTTGACCAGTTCGAGCAGGCGGCGGCTGCTGACGATGATGTTGGCGGTGTAGCGCTTGCGTTTTTCGTCGACCGGGCCGGTTTGGTGGGCGAGGGTGTCTTGCAGGACCTCGGCAAATCCGATGATGGAGTTCAGCGGGGTGCGCAGCTCGTGGCTGACGTTGCTGAGGAAATCGCCTTTGAGTTCGTTGGCTTCGTACAGCGCGAGGTTGGACTCGGCCAGGTCCATGAGTTTGAGGTCGAGGGTTTGGTTGGCACTGGCCAGCTCGTCTTGCTGGGCCTTGAGGCCTGCGAGCATGGTGTTGAACATGTCCGAGAGCTGCTCAAATTCGTCGCCGGTGTTGATGTCGCTGCGGATCGACAGGTCGCCTTCGCTGACGCGCTCGGCGTAGCCGCGCAGTACGCGCACGGGCGAGAGGATGATGCGGGTGGTGATGTAGTAGAAAACGGCGATGGCCAGCAGCCCCGAGAACAGGCCCGCGGCGACGAGGGTGACGCGGTTGACGGTCTGCTGGCGCTGGGCCTCGTGGTCGCGCAGCTGGATGAACAGCACTCGGCGCAGGGGGTCGGCCACGCCCGCGGGGGTGAGGCCGCTGTGGAAGGCCGATTGCAGCCGGGAGAGGTCCGAGGCGCGCACGGCGCGGGCGTAGCGGAAGTAGGTGCGGCCCTTGGCGTCGCGGGCGCTGTCGAAACGCTCGTTCTCGGTGGCGACGCTTTCAAAGCGTTCGATGGCCTGGCCGAGAAAGGGGTTTTCTTTGGCTTGGGCCAAGAACTCGTCTTCGTGGACGAGCGAGAGCACCACGCGGGTTTCCGCTGGCGGGGGGGCGGGTTCATCGATCAGGCGGATCGGGTCGCCGAAGGTGATTTGCCCGCTGAGCCACATCTCGGCGAGGTCTTGGGCGCGGCGCTCGGGGCCGCGTTCCACCAGCGCTTGCATCCGCAAGGCCACCACGGTGAGCGCCGCGGTCATGACCAGCAGCACGGCCAGGCCGAACAGTAGCTGGCACTTGTTGGCGAGGCTGATCCGGATGCCTTTGAGCATGGGCTTGAAATGGCAAAGTTGGAAGTGCGAAATTCAGAAAGCAGGTCGCGGGGCCGCGTCGAGTTTACGTCCTGAACCGTGGGCTTTGCGCTTCGGGCTCAGTGGCAGGGTGCTTGCGCGCTCGGACCGGGCTCCCATTGTTTGGGGCCATCCACCGCGAATCACTTTGCACTTCGCACTTCGAGCTTCCAGATCAGCCCGGGGGCAGGTCGGCGGCGTCCACGCCGCCGCCAGCGCCGCTTTCGGCCGCGGCGGCTCGGGCCATGGCGACTTTGCGGAAAGGGCTGGCGTTGCCGCGGCGCATGGCGATGATGCCGGTGCGGGCGAGCTCGACGATGCCGTAGGGCTCGATGAGCTTGAGCAGGGCTTCGAGTTTCTCTTCGCTGCCGGCCACTTCGATCATGATCTGATCGGTGGCGACGTCGACCACGCGGGCGCGGAACAGTTGGGCCAGCGAGGCGATCTCTTCACGCTTGTCGGCGTCGCCGCCCACGCCCTTGCTGGAGACCTGCACGAGCATGAGGTCGCGCTCGACGTAGGCGGCGTCTTGGTAGTCCACGACTTTGACTACAGGCACGAGCTTTTGCAGCTGCTTGCGGACCTGTTCGAGCACGGCCGAGTCGCCGGTGACGACGATGGTCATCCGCGAAAGCTCGGGGTTCTCGGTGCGGCCGACCACCAGGGAGTCGATGTTGAAACCGCGGGCGGCGAACATGCCCGCGACGTGGGCCAGCACGCCGGGTTCGTTGGTGACCAGGGCGGCGATGACGTGGCGCATGACCAACTGTTGGGGGGTGTTTTCGTTCATGGGGCGACCAGCATACGGGGCGAGGCGTTCGGAGGCGTGAGCGAGGGGGAGTGGGCTTGGGAGCAGAGGCTTTGGGCCCGGTGGCGTGGGCCCACGCAAGGGGCTTGCGGGGGCTGTGGGCCTCGGGGGAAACCGGTGAAAAACCCAGGCCGAGGGCTTGTCGGCGGGGTTGGGTTTCGACGGGTGATCTGCGGAAGTACGTGCGGTAAATCCAGGGGTACGCCGTCGAAAATCTTATTAATTCATATTTTAAAATATCTTGCGTGCCGGCTTCCAAGGCGTTTTTTTTGTTATGGCGCTGCGGCTTGGCCCTAAATCCATTGCGGCGAGCCTTTGGGGCAGGTCATGGCTGGTGGTGGATAACTTGGCAATTCATTGGGTTTTAATCGGCGGAAAAGACAAGGTTTATCGTCGTGCGTGGCGTGCCTCGATCGGGCGTCAAGCTTATTGAATCAGCCGCAGGTCGCCGAAGTTCGGGACGATGTGCTGGCCGTCGCCGGCGAAGGGGTAGGGCGCGGGCCAGTAGACGAAAAACGCGCGGCCCACGATGAGCTTCCGTGGAACGAGGTGAACATAGTCGGGCACGTGGCTGCGGGTGCTTGAGTGCGGGTACGCGTCGCGGCCTTCGGGGTAGGCGTGAGATTCGAGCCAGGGCTCGATGGAATTCCAAAAGCGTGCGTCGTTGCTGATCGGGCCGTTGTCGCCCAGCACGAAAAAACTGTCTTTCGGAAGGCGAAGCGGCGCGGTTTGGTGGATGTTGCCTTGCCTGTCGCGGTAGATCGCTCCCAGCGGGGCCCGCGAGCGGCTGCCTTCGAGTTGGCTGGTGTAGTACAGGTCTCGGTCGAGCTGTACGTCGTGTACGACCGCGGGGCCTCCCGCCACGGCGATGCTGAGCGCGGGGCGCTGCGGGGCCGCGGGCCGTTCGAGGGCGCGGTTGAGGGGCATGTCCAACGCGTGCCGGATGACCAATTCGCCGTCGCGCCACACCTGGGCCTCGGCGTCGACAAACCAGAGTTCCAGCCGCACCGGGCGGGCTGGGCGGGCCGGGGCTCCGCCGTGTCCGGGGGATTGGGCCAGTAGTTTGGATCCGCCTCCGGGCACGCTGCGGGTCAGCCGCACGGCGCCGCGGTCGTCGATGTGGGCGCTCAGGGCCCGGGCGGTGGCGTTGGGCGTGGGGTCCAGCCGGGCGTGGGTGGTGAGGCTAAGCGACACCCCGGGCCCGGCGGGCTGCAGGGTCGCGGCCAGACGCACGTCTTCGATGAATTCGCCCCGCACCAGGCCTTCGTGGGTCAAGGTGTTGTTGTAGGGGTAGTACACCCCTGCGTCGCTATAGAGCGACCAGTCGAAGTCCAGGGTGCCGCGGAGCTGAGCGTTGTCGGGTGTGCTTGGGTCGGTTGCGGGGGTGAAGGCATAACCGGGCGTGCCTTGGGTGGACCACTGCGCGGGGCGTTTGGGTGTCCAAGGGTTGCGCCACGCCGCGTAGCGCACCAGGGCTTTGCCGTTGTGGGCCACGCCGCCGTCCAGCGGGCGGTAGCGGCTGTGATAGATCGGCTGCCACATTGCACGTTGGATGTCTTCCCACCGGGGGTTGGCCTGGGGGTCGGTTTTGCGGGCGATCTTCCAGTCTTGGGGCTTCTGAGTGTCCGGATCGACGGCGTGCGGACGCACGTACACGTTGCCTTCGAACAGGGTCAGGTCTTCGTGGGGCAGGCCCACGAGGCGCTTGATGTAATTGGTGGTGGGCCCGGGGCTCTGGTCTTCGCGGTTGACCGCTTGGGGGTTGCGGAAGACGATCACGTCCCAGCGGCGCGGATCGACGATGTCGTAGAGGAATTTTTGCACCAGCAGGCGGTCGCCCGCCCGGGTGGCGGTGCCTCCGGGCGTGGCCACCCGGTAGAAGCACATGGGGCAGGCGGCCTGAACGGTGTGGCGCAGGTGGGTGGTCCCGGACTTGTCGAAATCAAAGCCGTGGCCGCACTGGGGGCACTGGACCTGCACGTGCTGGCCCAGCAGGGTGGGGGCCATGGAGCCGGTGGGGATCACGAAGGCCTCCATCACAAAGGCCCGGAAAATAAAGGTCAGGATGAAGGCGATGACCACCGACTCAAGGGTCTCTTTGATGGATTCGTCGGTGGTGCGGCGGGTGCGCGGAGCGCGGCGTGAGGCGGCGCGACTGGACCGCGCCGCAGCCGCCTGGTCGGGGCCTGGGGCGGGGGGGCGCGCGGGGTGGGGTGCGGCGCCGGAGGGCAGGGGCGGTGGGGGAGAAGGGTCGGGCACGTCGGTTCAGCGCGGCAGATCGGTGTAAAGCGGCGGCGGGTCCATCCGCCGAGGCTCGAAAGGGTTATCCTAAGCGCACGCGGCGCGGACGGCTTGGCCCTGATCGTCCAACGCTTGGGATTGTCCGCACCGCGTCTGTTGCCCTTTTCCGAGTCCTCCCCGGCGAGTGCCCATGTTCAGCGCCCAGTTCTTCGTCAGCCTCGTGGTCATCGGCGTGGTGGTGAACGCGATGCTTGGGGCCACGGCCTACCTGATCTTCCTGGAACGCAAGGTCGCGTCTTGGACTCAGGACCGCATCGGCCCCAACCGCACCAACCTGTCCTTCGGCCTCGACGACCTATGGAGGAAGCTGGGCATTGACGGCTGGTTCGAGGGGCGCAAGCACTTCGGCCTGGGCCAAGCGCTGGCCGACGGCATCAAGCTGCTGGTCAAAGAAGACTACACCCCGCCGCGGGTCGACAAGGCCTTGTTCATCGCCGCCCCGGCCTTGGCGGTGATTCCCGCGCTCGTCGGCTGGGCGGTTATCCCCTGGGGGGGGCTTTGGCAGTTCCCCGGCCTCACCGCGTTTAACTGGGTGCCGCTGATCGGCGGAGAGCAGTTGGTCGCCCCCGGGCTGGTGAGCGTCACGGCGCTGCCGATCCAGGTGGGGCTGCTTTACATTCTGGCGGTCAGCTCGTTGGCGGTTTACGGCATCGTGCTGGGCGCTTACGCGAGCAACAACAAGTTCTCGTTTTTGGGTGGCCTGCGGGCCACGGCCCAGATGGTTAGCTACGAGATCCCCATGGGCTTGTGCGTGCTGATCATGATCTTGACCTTCTCGGGCACCGCCGACACGGGCCTGATGGTGAACCTTCAAGCCGGCGCGGGGGCCGACGGGGTATGGGGCATCTTTATTCACCCGCTTTTGGCGGTGATCTTTTTCATCTGCATCTTGGCCGAGTGCAACCGCGCCCCCTTCGACCTGGCCGAGAGTGAGCAGGAACTGGTGGGCGGCTTCCACACCGAGTACAGCAGCATGAAATGGGCGCTGTTCTTCTTGGCCGAGTACATGCACATGATCGCGGGCAGCGCGTTCTTTTGCATCATGTTCTTGGGCGGCTGGGACCTGCTGCCGTTTGTGGAAACCGAGCTCTTGCCGCGTGTCATCGGCGCTGTGGACGCCGACGGCAACACCACCAGCAGCCTGATCGGCGGGCTGATCGCGGTGCTGTTTAAGTTTGGAACCTTTGCCGCCAAGATCACGCTGCTGCTGTTTGTGATGATGTGGGTGCGTTGGACCCTGCCGCGTTTCCGCTTCGACCAGCTGATGAAGCTGGCCTGGCGTGGCCTGATTCCGATGATGCTGCTGATGCTGCTGCTCTGCACGCTGGTGATCCACTTTGCCCCGGGCGGCATGCCGCGGGTGGGGCTGCTGGTGGTCAACGTGGCGGTTTTCTTCGGGGCCATGATCGTCGGGCCCAAGCTGCCCAGCGGCCCCGCGGTCAACCGGCGTGTGCCGCTGGAAGGCTCGCGCTACAGCCCTGTGGTGGAGCCCACGGCCGCGACTTAAACCCCAAGACCCAGCAACCCTTGTGAAAGGCGTTGCGGCGGCGAGGGGCGGTGCCCCTCGCCGCTTTGCTGAGTTTCCATATTCCTTGCCCCCTTTCAACCGGATAACACCATGGCCGAAGACACCCACGACCAAACCTACAGCTCCTCCACCCCCGCCGCTGGGCAGGCCGCCGACGGCAGCAAGCGGCAGGTCCGCGTGCAGTTCAACGAGGTCAACCTCAACACGCTCTACGCCAACGCGTTTCGCAGCAGCGTGGGCAGCAACGAGCTGTTCCTGGATTTGGGCATCAACCACTTCACCGGCGACCAGCCCGCCACCGAGGGCAGCGACGACAAGGTGGGCACCTTCCGCTTTGACGTGAGCCACCGCGTGGTGCTGAACTTCCAGACCGCCAAGCAGCTGGCCCAGCACCTCACCCAGGTGGTGGCCGATCTGGAGAAGCGGGCCGCCGCGGGCAAGGGCTAAG
>JALZVY010000251.1 GCA_023300125.1 Phycisphaera sp. | reverse complement strand
GTAGCGGGCCGAAGCCGGGGTGTGCCGGCCGCCGGGCCCGCTCACCCGCGCGTGCCCCAGCCACAGCGCATCGGGCGCTGGCTGCTTGGGCGACGGCGTGGAGCGGGCACTGAAGTCCAAGATGTAGATGTGGGTGAAGATCGCTTCGCTCTGGAGTTGGGGGGATTCGGGGTTCGGGATTCGGGGTTGGGGGTTGGGGCGCCCGCGGCCCCTATGGATCGCGGCGCGGATACCGTAGTCCCTGCCTTGTTCTTCCCCAATCCCCAACCCCCAACCCCCAACCTCCAACCCCGGGAGCGAAGCGACCATGAGTAGCCGCCGCGGAAAAACCGTTCTTGGCCTCACCGTCGCCTGGCTGCTCATCGCCGCCGTGCTCGCCGTGGCCTGGCGCTACGGGCTGGGGCCGATGCTTTCGGGAGGTTAAAGCAGCCCACGGGCTCGGTGCGACCGCTCCTGCATCCCCGGCGACTGCATTTTTTCACTCGGCCACTTGGCCCCTTCATCACCCGGCCACTTCCCATGCCCGACGACTCGAACTTCGGCAAACGCCTGGCGCTGGACCTCTTTGGCAGCGGCTGGGTCATGTTCCCCATCGCCGCAGGCCTCACCAGCCTCATGGCCGGCTGGGCCGTGCAGGCCACCGGGCCGGGCTTTGTCATGACCGGCATCGCCGGCGTGGCCATGGGCGTGGGCGCCCTGGCCACCCGCTGGTTCACCGGCGCCGACCGCATGGCCGACCGCGCCCAGGCCGAGTTTGAGCGCGAGCGCGACGCCGCCCACAAGCAGCGCCTCAAAACCCTCGACCACCGCCTCTACCGCGACGGCGAAGCCCGCACCAACCAAGCCCTGGGCGGCCTACGCGAACTCGACCGCCGCTACCGCGCCCTGCGCGACGACCCCGACCGCCTGCCCCCACCCGAGGTCGACAGCCGACTCAACGAACTGCTCGAACTCAGTGTCCGCGGCCTAGAACGCATGGCCGACCTGCACGACACCCGGCAAGACCTGGTCACCGACCAAGCCAAGCAAAAAGTCCACGACGCCCGGGCCAAGCTGCTCAACGAAGTCGAGCAAGGCGTCGACGCGGTGGTCCGCACCCTCGACGGCCTCTACACCCTGAATCTCAACCACGAGCGCCCCGCCGCCGAAATCGCCGAGCTCCGCGCCGCGCTGGACACCAGCCTCGTCGTCGCCCGCCGCGTCGAAGACCGCATGGCCGAGCTGGAGCGTGACATCAGTCCGCGGGGCTCGGGGTTGCGCGACTTGGAGGGGTGAGCGGTGTTTGAGAGCGGGACTCGGAAGGCGTTAGGCGTTAGGTCCTAGGCGTTAGGGGCCAACCGCAAGCGGCCAGCTTGCGCCAAAGGGGAGGGCGAGGCTCCTGCCGCGTCAGGGCTCTTTCTAACGCCTAAGACCTAACGCCTAACGCCTACTCAGCGTCATCTAACGCTCACCAACCTCTTCGCCCCCGAGCCCCAAACCTCCCACCCCCGCAACAAACCCCTCCCCCGCGTCCCGCCCTCGCGATAAACTCAGCGCCGACAATACCCCCGGCCCCGAGGCCGCCTCTTTTTGATCCATCTTCCGCGAAAGCGAGTCATCACATGTTCCGCGCTATCGGCAAATACTTCCGCGCCCTGGGCTACCTCGTCACCGGCCGCATCGACAAGGCCCGCAAAACCCTCAGCACCAACCCCCACGTCATCCAGGCCACCTATGACCGGGTCGTGCGCGAGAAAAAAGACCGCATCCAGCAATACAAAGACGCGGTCGCCAAGATGATCGCCCAGCAAGAGAAGAAAGCCCACAAGCTCAAGCAGCTCACCGACGACGTCAACAAGCTCAGCCGCCTCAAAGAAGGCGCCGCCGCCAAAGCCCGCATCCTGGTTAAGCAGATGCAAGCGGAAGGCCAGAGCATGGAGCAGATCAAAGAAAACGCCGACTACCTCAAGTGCATGACCGCCTTCAACGACTTCACCTCCACCGAGAAAGAGAAGTCCAGCCACATCGGCGACCTGGAAAGCGACGTCGCCGAAATCGGCGGCAGCATCGAGAACCACAAAATCCAGCTGCAAAGCCTGCTGCGCGAGATCGAGAAGATCAAAGCCGAAAGCAGCCAGGCCGTCGCCGACATGATCACCGCCAAAGAAGAAGAAGAAATCGCCGACATGATCAGCGGCATCAGCAAAGACCGCACCAACGAAGAACTCGCCGAGCTGCGTGAGCTACGCCAAGAAACCAAAGCCCGCGCCCGCGTCGCCCGCGAACTCGCCGGCACCGACACCCAAGCCCAAGAAGCCGACTTCCTCGAATACGCCCGCACCAGCGAAACCAGCGACGAATTCGACCAGCTCATCGGCCTCGCCGGCGAGAAAGACAACGCCGCCACCACCGACACCACCGAGTTCGATCAAGCCGTTCAGTCGCCGAAGCTGCCAGAGGGTTAAACCCAAGCCATCGACCTGTTGTCTAACCAAGACTTCATCATGCCAAGCCGCATTCCCATTGAATCCAAAGCAGTTGCCGCGTTTTGTGAGCGCTGGGGCATCGCTGAGCTGTCGCTTTTCGGGTCGGTCTTGCGCGAAGACTTTGGACCCGACAGCGACGTTGACGTGCTGATTTCATTTCGCCCCAGCACCGACTGGGACTACTGGCACTGGCCTGAGATGCTTGACGGACTGAAATCTATATTTGGCAGGCCGGTGGACATGGTTGTCGAGCAAGCGCTGAGCAACCGCTTTAGGCGCGAGCGCATTCTTTCAGAACGCGAGATCGTTCATGCGGCCTGATCCGCGCAATGACCTCGCTTTTTTGGCAGACATGCTCGACTACGCGCGGCAGATCGCTCACCGGGTCCAAGACGCAACTTTCGCCGACTACGCCGCCAACGACGATTTTCGCCTCGCGACCGAGCGGCGCATCGCGATCGTCGGCGAAGCCGCCCGGGGGGTGTCCGATGCGTTCAAGGCGGCCCATCCAGAAATCCCGTGGCGCCCCATCATCGCTCAGCGACACATTCTTGCCCACGAATACGGGGCTGTGATCGACGAAAAGCTGTGGCGTGTTGCCACCGAGCACATCCCCGCTCTGATCGCGTTGTTAGAACCGTTTGTTCCAGAAAAAGATCAGCCAAGCGCATGACGGCGAGGCTGGGTTGCTTGTCGTCGGGTCACTGGGTTCGGGTCTCGAACACCATCCATTTCATCCGTTACACCGAGGGGAAGCCGTGGGGGGGGAGGAGCGATGTCTTGGGATTGTGAGGCTTTAGACACGCCACAAACATGTGTTTGCGACACGGGGAGATCGCCGGTTTTCAAGGCCTTCTCGGTCGCTTGCGTCGATCCCCTGCGTCCCCTGTGGTTCTGCGCGAGAACGGCTTTGAAAACGAGTTTGGTGACGAATCGCTGTGTCGAGTGATTTTCTTATTCTTTTTAGGGATCGAAATAAGACGACGCTTATTCAGGCTGCTTGGTGAGCATTTGGTTTTTGGGGCAAGATGAGCTTTCCCGCGGAGGCTGGAGATGACCGGCTTCAACGACGCTCTGCGCAGGTGCTTCGCGGCATGGGCGGTATTTTGTTCGTGTACCAGAGCTCAGGGTGGGGTTAAACTTGAGACGCTTATTTCACTGGAAAGGATTCTCTCATGTACAGACTGGTTTTTCGGTTGTTCCCGTACGTCTTGACGTTGTTGGGGGGCTTGCTTTTGCTCACAGGGGGCGTGGCGGTGCTGGGCGAGGCGGAGGAAGAAGCCACCGACGCGACGATCACCACGGTGACGCAGGATGCGCCGCGCGAGCGCTGGTTGAACCTGACCGACGGAGTGTTGTTTATCCCAGGGGCGGTGGAAGACCGGTCGGTGAACAAGGACACGGGTGCGAAGAAGCTGAAGCGGGTCTACGTGCCTTACGTATCGTCGGTAGAGGCGACGGCCCGAATGGTGCATTTGACGGCGCCGCAGAGTGGGGGGGCGGCAGCCGATGAGGCTTCGGAGGTGACGGCGGTGAGCCGTGAATTACCGTTTGTCCCCAAGATGTTGGTGATGGTGCGCTTTAGGCCCGACGACTACCTGAAGTTCTATTCGCCGTCCGACAAAGTCAGCGGCAAGGATTTGTTCAAGCGTGTCTCGGTGTCAGGGGTGCGGCGGCCCACGAGCATCCTGCCCCGACGTCTAAAAGATTTCGTGCGGGCAGAGCTAAAGTTGCCGCTGGAGAAGGTGGTGGTGATCGACTATGGCAGCGAGCCGTTGCAGAAGGGCGCGGCCGCGGTATTCGCGGTGATCGGCGCGGTGTTGGGTGCTCTGGGGCTGCTGTGGATACGCAGCCGTTGGTGGGGCGGGCGTGAACCGACAGATCGCTATGCGCTGGACCCGCTGGGCCCGAAAGGATCGCACGCCGAGGCAGACTGAATCACGCCTCACGGGGGGCTGGCATCCGGTGTTTCGGGATAGCCGCGGTGTGGGAAAGGCGATGGGGTTTGATCGGTTTGATCTCTCCCAAATGCTTGCGTGCCTTCCTCTGTGTTCTCGGTGCATGTCGCGTGGTTGCGATGGGGCGTACGAATAGGCGAGATCAAAACACGCGGGATGCACTCAACTCTGTGTCCTCTGT
>JALZVY010000250.1 GCA_023300125.1 Phycisphaera sp. | reverse complement strand
CCCCGACCACGCGGGCCCCGCCGCCCAACGCGACGCCGAGCAGCGCGGCCTGCTGGGCAACCTCTGCCTGGTCTACGGCGGAGCCATCACCCTCATGGCTCTGATCCCCAACGGCCTGGAGGGCCGGCTGTGCTTCCTCTTCTGCGGCGGCGTGGTGGTGGCCACCGGACTGGGACTGCGTCAACGCCACCGTGCC
Source organism: Phycisphaera sp. (assembly GCA_023300125.1). Classification (GTDB taxonomy): domain Bacteria; phylum Planctomycetota; class Phycisphaerae; order Phycisphaerales; family Phycisphaeraceae; genus Algisphaera. Next base: position 8,464 of record JALZVY010000250.1, on the reverse strand, counting down.
CGTCCACCGGTCCCTCAGCCCTGACATAGATTTGCGGCCCCGCATGAGGCCGCACAAAACACCGCCGGGCTTCCCTAAGGGGCTTGATGTTCAAAGGCAAACAAGAATAGATATAAATTAAATATTTGCAGTTATTTACGACCACATCTCGCGACACCCGATTTTTTCACAAATAGCTGCAATAAATATTGGACGTTGAGGCATGTGTATATGTGGCCCAAGCTTTTTCTTGGGCCTTTTCATATCGCCCCCAACGCCCCTGGAGAAGAGTAAATTATGAATTTCAAGCAACTTACAATCAAGCATATCGCCCCCCAGCAGGTGTCCACCTTGGCCCTGGCCGTGGCGGCCGGCTTGGCCGTCACCCACGCGTCGGCCCAAAGCTCGGTCGAAACCGGCTTTGACACGTCCGACGGCTTCGTCACCGGGGCCCTGAACCCCGGCACCACGCTCGACAGCGGCGACTTCGCGGTCACCTTCGACAACGGCCAGCAGCAGCAGATGTTCGACGGGCCCAGCTACAACGTGGGCCCCGCGGGCTTCTTGTTTGTCAACGGCGGACCGGGCTTCACCGGAACCTCGGGACAAAACGCCGCGTCCACCGGCGACACCGGCACCATCAGCTTCAGCCAAGGCGCCACCGAGGTGTCCTTCTTCGGAGCCAACCGTGGCCAAGGCGCCGCCGTCACCGTGGAGGCCCTGGGCCTGGACGGCTCGGTCTTGGGCTCGACGCTGATCACCCAAACCAGCAATCAGGCCGCGACCAACCCCGGTCTGACCACCTTCAACGCCAACGACCTGGGCGGTCTGATCGGCAGCCTCCGTGTCGACCTGCCGGGCCCTGCGGCCAACCCCCCTTATGTTCTGGCAGTCGACACGTTCTCGGCCACCCGGGCCAGCGTGTTTGACGACAGCGTCAACGGCAACGCCTCAAGCAACGGCGCCGCCCCCACCGCGGTCAGCTTCGGCCTGGGCAGCAACACCATCGGCGGCACGGTCTCGGCCAACGCCGCGGTGGCCAACACCCGCAACTTCTACAGCTTCACGATTGAAGAAGGACAAGAACTCGAGGCCATCAACGTGCTGGAAGTGTCGGCCACCACCGAAGCCGGCGCGCCCAGCAATGACCCGGGCTTCTTCGCCCTGGTCGAAGGCTCCACCGCGGCAACCCCGGGGGCCGGTTTCGACAACCTCGGCGGCGCCCTCTACGACCCAACTCTGAGCTTTGGTACCGACCTGCTGTCGCTGATCAGCGCCGGAGGTATCTCTGGCGGCACCGGTTTCGAAGAAATCGGTCCGGGCGAGTACACCTTCGTGATCCAGCAGACCGGCACCGAAGCCAGCAGCTTCTTGCTTGATTTCGTCGTGGTTCCCGAGCCCACCTCGGCGGCCCTGATCGGTATCACCGGGCTGGCGCTGCTACGCCGCCGCCGCCAAGCGTAACGACGCGGGCCTTCTGGGCCGTGTCATCGCCCACACCACACACCTCCCACGCCGCGGGTCGTCTTCGACGGCCCGCGGTTTTTTGTAATCCATTTCAAAACAACAAGACCCCGCCCACGGCAACCACCCGGTTCACCACGGTTAGGGGAAGATGCCGCGGATGCCGTAAACCTCGGCCAGCTTGGCCAAGGCCGCGCTGTAAGACGCCGCCCGCAGGTCGCCTCCGCAGGCCTCGGCCTGGGCCAGCACGCGGGCGGTAGCGCTACGCATGTGCTGCTGCAACTCGGTGTCCACGCGCTGGGCGTCCCAGTACGTCGCCGTGCGGTTTTGCACCCATTCAAAGTAGCTCACGGTCACGCCCCCGCAGTTGCACAGGATCGCGGGCAGCACCTTGATGCCGCGCTGGGCGAGCACGCGGTCGCCCGCGGGCGTGGTGGGCGCGTTGGCGCCTTCGGCGATCACCTTGGCTTGAATCATCTTGGCTTCGTTGGCCCCGATCATCTGCTCCAGCGCGGCGGGCACCATCAAATCAACCCCGTGGGCATAGAAGTCTTCGCAGCTCCCGGCCCGCGTGCCCGGGAAGTTGACCACCGAACCCGTCGCGCTCACGTGCTGGGCAAGCTTCTGGGCGTCGATGCCCTCTTCGTTGAGGATGGCGCCTTTGTGGTCGGTCACCGCGGTGAGTTTGGATCCGTGCTTGGCCAGCAGACGCGCCGTCCAGCTGCCCACGTTGCCAAAACCGATCACGCTGTAGGTCAGCTGGTCCAGGGGCAGGCCCATCTCAGGCAGCACGTCTTCGAGCACAAACACCAGGCCCTGGCCGGTGGCCTTCTCGCGGCCTTCACTACCGCCAAAGGCCAGGGGTTTGCCCGTCACCGCGGCGTTGCCCATGCCCCGGTGGGCCACCTGGGTCATGTTGATGTAGGTGTCGGCCATCCAGCCCATGTCTTGGGCGCCCGTACCCACGTCCGGGGCGGGGATGTCGTGGTCGGGGCCGATGTTGTCGCCCAAGGCCGCGGTAAATCGGCGCACCATCCGCATGCGCTCGTCTTCGCTGAGGGTGCGCGGGTCTACTTGGATCCCGCCCTTGCCCCCGCCAAAGGGCAAGCCCGCCAGGGCGCACTTCATGGTCATCAAGGCGCTAAGGGTCTTGACGTGATCCAGGCTGACTTCGGGGTGGAACCGCACGCCGCCCTTGTACGGCCCGCAGATGTTGTTGTGCTGCACCCGGTAGCCCTTGAACAGGCGGAAGCTTCCGTCGTCCATCTTCACCGGGAAGTGCACCATGATCTCGGCCTTGGGCTGGGCCACGATCAGCTGCAGGTGATGGGGCAGGTCCATGCCTTGGGCAGCAGAGAGCACCTGCGAGATCACCTGGTGGTAGAGGTTGTCCGGATCCCAGCGGAAGCCGAGTTCTTCAAGCACGCGTGCGGTGTGGTCAGACATGGGGGGCTCCCTCTGCTTGCGGGGTTGGGGGCGTGGCGCGTCCCTCGCGGCGCGCTATGGCATTGCCCTACTATCGACTGGGTTCACCCCGACATCCCCCTTCACACCCGAAAATGGCGGTAAAACCCCCCGCCCCATCTCCCTAACCCCCAATCCCGAACCCCCAACCCCGGGGCGGAGCCCCCCCCATGATCCTCTACGCCTGCAGCGACCTGATTTTTGCCACCCGCATCCGCGCCGCCTGCGAAGACCTGGGCCGGGTGTCACGCCCGGTGCGCAACGCGGCCATGCTGCAAGCCCGGCTGGATCGGGTCGACGACGGCAAGGCCAACGACCCGGTCGCCGCCTTGTTTGTCGATTTGGAACTGGACGCCGCGGGCCTAGACCTCATCCGCCAAGCCGCGGCCCACGCCAGCCCGCCCAGCACTCTGCTGGCCTTCGGACCACACGTCATGGTGGATGCACTGGCCGCGGCCCGCGACGCGGGGGCGCATCACAGCCTGGCCCGCGGCACGTTCACCGCACGCCTGGTGGAGCTGATCCGCGCAACAGGCTAATGCGAGAACGCTCTGGTTTTGATGCCCGACGTGGCCCATGTTTTGTGGTCACCGCGCGATGGGCACGACCGACACCGCGCCGCACATCAATCCAATACGCCTGCAACCCCGCCGGCCGCGGCCCCTTTGTTGCCGCACGTGCCCCATACAAAAACAACCCCGCACGGGGCGGGGTTGTGTCGGGCATTCAGCACTGTTTTGAACCAAGCCGGACCTACTCGGCCGCGACGATGGTCACACTGGTGATGGTGTCACCGCCCTGGATCGCGTTGACCACGCCCATGCCTTCGAGCACCCGGCCGAACACCGCGTGCTTGCCGTCAAGCCAGCCGGTGGCTTTGTGGGTGATGAAGAACTGGCTGCCGTTGGTGTTGGGCCCGGCGTTGGCCATCGACAGGATGCCCGGACGGTCGTGCCGCAGCTTCAGGGCGCTCGCTTCGTCGTTCCACTTGTAGCCCGCGTCACCCGTGCCGTTGCCTCGGGGGCAGCCGCCTTGGATCATGAAGTCGGGGATGACCCGGTGGAAGGTGATCCCTTCGTAGAAACCCGAGTCGGCGAGGTTCTTGAAGTTGGCGACCGTCATCGGCGCCTTGTCGGTGAACAGCTCGAGCACAATCGAGCCCTTGCTGGTCTTGAACACCGCGGTGAGCGCCTTGCCTTTGACCGCCTCGGCGTCGGCGGCGGTGGGTGGGCCCACGGTCTTGTCCGCGGCCTGAGCCTCGGGGGTGGGGGCCAGCCGCAGGGCCGCGGCACAGACAATGACGAGAAAAGCGACAAGCAGGGTGCGTGGGGTCACGTGGAAAGTCTCCGAAGAGGGTAAGCAGGTGCGGTACCGATGCCGTTGCAGCGGGATAGCCAGTTTAGCCCCAGCGCCCGGATCGCGTGGACATCAAGCTTCCGGGGGTCTTCTACAATCCCCGCCATGCCGCAACCCTCCGACACCGACGCCGCGTCGTCCAACGACGTCCTCTACCTCATCGACGGCCACGCCCAGATGTTCCGGGCCTACCACGCCATCCGCGGGGGCATGACCAGCCCGATCACCGGCGAGCCCACCAACGCAACCTTCGCCTTCACCGGTCTGCTGCTGAAGCTGTTTGCCCAGTATCAGCCCCGCTACGTGGCCATGGCCATCGACAGCCCCGGCGACACGTTCCGCCACGCGTTCTACCCCGAGTACAAGGGCACCCGCAGCGCCCCGCCCGAGGACTTCGCCCCGCAGATCCCCACCATGCTGGAGACCGCCAAGCTCTTTGGCATCCCGGTGCTGGGCAAGCCCGGCGACGAGGCAGACGACCTGATGGTCACCCTGGCCAAACGCCTGACCACGCAGCACCCGAACCTGAAGGTGCGCCTGGTGGCCAAGGACAAAGACCTGGAGCAGGTGCTCTCGGACCGCATCACGTTGTTCGACGCGCACACCGACGTGGAGCTGGACCCCGCGGGGCTGATGGACAAACGCGGCATCACCCCAGACCAAGTCATCGACTACCAGACGCTCATCGGCGACAGCACCGACAACATCCCCGGGGTCAAGGGCATCGGCCCCAAGACGGCAAAAACGCTGCTGGAAAAATTTGGCAGCGTGGCCGAGCTGGTCCAGAACCTGGGCCAGCTCAAGGGCAAGCAGAAAGAAAACCTCGAAGCCGCGGCCGCCGACGGCACCATCGAGCTGACCCGCCGGCTGGTCACACTCAAGACCGACTGCGACATCGAACTGACCCTCGACGACGCGGCGGTCAGCCCCGAGGGCATCGACGCCCAGGCCCTGGACACGGTATTTGAGCGGCTGGGCTTCAACCGCCACCGCAGCGACCTGCGCAAGCTCACCCAAAGCCCCGACCCCGCGGCCCCGGCACCCGCCACACCTCAAAAAGCCAAAGGCCCCGAGGCCGGCGCCGGCGGCTTGTTCGATCAGGGCGGCGACGATGACGCGCCCGACAATCCCGATGCGTGGCTGGAGAGCATCGAAGGCGACTACACCGCGATCACCACCGCGGACCAGCTCGACGACCTGGTCGCCACGCTCAAAACCCAGACGCTCATCGCCGTGGACACCGAGACCATCGGCCTGGGCGCCACCGCCGAGCTTTGCGGCATCTGCCTGGCGTGGAAACCCGGCCAGGCGGTCTATGTGCCCATGCGCTCGCCCGAACCCGAAGCCCACCTCACCCCCGAGGCGGTTCTCGGCGCGCTACGCGGGGTGTTGGAAGACCCCGCGGTGGGCAAAGTGGGCCACAACCTGAAATACGACTGGTTGGTGCTTAAACACGCGGGCATCACCCTGCAAGGCACGGCCTTTGACACCATGGTGGCCGCGTTTTTGTGCGGCGCCCCGGGCCTGAAGATGGACCACCTGGCCCTGGCCGAGCTGGGCCGCACCACCGTGCCCATCAACACCTTGATCGGCGAAAAGCCGCGCAAAAAAGCCGATCCGCCGCAGAAGACCATGGACCAGATCCCGCTGCGCCTCATCACCGCCTACGCAGCCGAGGACGCAGACGTCACCCTGCAGCTGCACGCGGTGCTGGCCCCGCGGCTAGAGGCCATGGGCATGACCGCCCTGGCCACCGACGTGGAGATGCCCTTGGTCGAGGTGCTGTCGACCATGGAAGACCACGGCATCGTGGTGAACCCCGACGAACTCGAACGCCAACGCGCGGGGTTAGCGGTCCAGATCGCCGCGCTGCGCGAGCAGATCATGGCCATCGCCCAGCCCGAGGCCGAAGCCGAAGACACCGCCCCCGACCAGGCAGGCCTGTCCGAAGAAGCCGCCCCCCCGGCCTTCAACCCCGACAGCCCCAAACAGCTGGGCGAGCTTTTGTTCAACGTGCTGAAGTTTCCGGTGCAGCGCAAAACCAAAACCGGCTTTAGCACCGACGCCACCGTGCTCGAAACCCTGGCCGAGCTGCCCGACAGCGACCTGCTGGACGTGCCCGATGACGCCCGCCCCCTGCCCAAGCTGATCGTGGAATACCGCACGCTCACCAAGCTGGTGAGCACCTACTTGGTGGCCTTGGGCGAGGCGATCCGCCCCAGCGACGGACGCGTACACGCCAGCTTCCACCAAACAGGCGCCGCCACCGGACGGCTAAGCAGCAGCAACCCCAACCTGCAAAACATCCCTATCCGCACCGACGTGGGCCGGCAGATCCGCAAGGCCTTCGTCGCCGCGCCCGGGCACGTGTTGGTCAGCGCCGACTACTCGCAGATCGAGCTGCGGGTATTGGCCCACCTCTCCGAAGACGCCGCCCTGATCGACGCCTTCCAGCGCGACCTGGACATCCACACCGCCGTCGGCGCCCACGTCTACGGCGTTGCGCTGGACCAGGTCACCAAAGACCAGCGTAACCACGCCAAAACCATCAACTTCGGCATCATCTACGGCGTCACCGCTTTTGGTTTGGCACGGCGCATCGACAACCTGGACATGAAGGGCGCCCAGGCCCTGATCGACGAGTACAAAGCCGGCTACCCCGGCATCGACCGCTTCATGGGAACCTGCGTGGAGCAGGCCACCACCGACGGCTACGTGACCACGGTCCTGGGCCGGCGCCGCGCGATCGAACAGGTCCACGCCCGCAACCCCAACCAGCGGGCCCTGGGCGAGCGGCTGGCGATCAACAGCGTCGTACAGGGCTCGGCGGCGGATCTCATCAAGCTGGCGATGGTGAACCTGCACCGCCGCATCGCCCGCGACAGCGTGCCGGCCAAGATGCTGCTGCAGATCCACGACGAACTGATTTTGGAGTGCCCCGAAGACGCGGCCGAGTCGGTGTCTGCGATCCTCGTCGAAGAGATGCAGAACGCCATGGAGCTGCGCGTGCCGTTGAAGGTGGATCCGGGCGTAGGAGCCGATTGGTTCGCGGCGAAGTGATGCTTGGCGCGGGGCGGGGCAGGGCTGGACAAGCCCAAGGCCCATGCTCGCGGCGCTGGCAAGTTGAGTGGGCTGCGCGGCCCACCACGCGCAAATCGTTCGCAGTCTCATACGGCCGGGTGCCACGCAAAAAAGTTAAAGGCTTCGCGGCCAGCATTGAGAGCCGTTCTTTGCAGGGCGCGAAGATACTTTTGTCGCGGGTCGGTCACCCACCGCAGCTGCAGTCGGGAAGGCTGCAATCGGGCATACTTCCGCATGCATCGCCTCCGACGTCGCCACACGCGCCGGCGGATGCTTCGCCTGCGCCACCCAGCGATTCTGCACCGGCGCCCAAGGCGTCAGCGGCACCTCCGGTGGGATCCTCGGGCCCGCTGCCAGAACCGCCCACCCCACCTCCGCCCGATGAGCCGCCCGCAGGAACCCCGGGGACAGCGGCGCCGCACATAAACGGTGCGGCGCAGCCGGTCACGATGTCGATGATCCAGCATTCGCCAACACGTCGGCGGCAACCGCGAGACGCCGCGTCAGACTTCTTCGTCTCGTCTTGTTCAGCGTTGGCCGCGCGGCGGTCGCGTAGTTGCTGGGCAGATCGACGGCACAGGGCGAAACGATCGCGGATCGCCTGGCGCCCCCGCCAAGGGCCTTGCTGCAGCACGATGGACTGAACCGCTCGCGAACAGCTGTCTCCGCCGTGCAGCGTGGCGGCCGCGCACCGGAAGCCCTTGTAAGGCGAAAGCCAGCGCCGGTAACCCGCAATGGCATACCAAACCAACATGCGATGGGAACGAATCATGAGGACTCACATACCTTGGACGAGCACGACGCGCGATCTTAAAAACACCCACAACACTGAGCATTCGCTCGCGGCACAGCCGCGCATTGCATGGCGAGCGAGCGGTGCGGCGATGTTACCCCAATGCGCTGCAAAAAGATCACGGCATCACCTGTGAACGGCCACCGTGTACGAACGGTGGTCCAAGCACCGACGTTTGAAAACGTGCTCAGTTTTCACGCAATCCGATGCCGCGCCAAAGGCCGCCCGAACAGGGCCGCAAAGGCGCCCGCCCCGATCGCCAACAGCACGAACAACACCCACGGCCAGCCGCCGATGCGGCCGTAGGGGCTGACCCGCGTATCGGTG
>JALZVY010000249.1 GCA_023300125.1 Phycisphaera sp. | reverse complement strand
CAAGGTGGCGGTGGCGGCGGTGCTGCTGCCCCCGCTCCGGTCGCGGCTGCCGCGGCGTCGGCTCCGGTCGCGGCCCTGCCCTCGGCGGGTCTTGAAGCCAAAACGATTCAGCTCACGGGCATGCGCAAGACCATCGCCAAGCGGCTGGTCGAAAGCAAAACCACCGTGCCGCACTTCCAGGTCAGCGTCGCGGTCAACATGGACCCGCTGATGGAGCTGCGTAAAACCATCAACGGCCAGCTGGAAAGTCAGGGCATCAAGCTCAGCATCAACGACTTCGTCACCCGGGCCGTGGCCATGGGCTGCGTGGAGCACCCCGCGGTGAACAGCAGCTGGAACGGCGACACCATCGTGCAGCACGGCACGGTCAACGTGGGCGTGGCCGTGAGCCTGCCTGAAGAAAAGGGCGGCGGCCTGCTGGTGGCCACGATCCGTGACACCCACCAAAAGGGCCTGCGTCATATCAGCGCCGACGTGAAAGACCTTGCCGCCAAAGCCCGCAGCGACAAGGGGCTGACCGTCAACGAGATGAGCGACAGCACCATCACCATCAGCAACCTGGGCATGCCGCAATACGGCGTCACCCAGTTCACCGCGATCGTGAACCCGCCCAACGCCGCGATCATCGCCGTGGGCGCCGCGATCCAGAAGCCGGTGGTCCGCGACGGTGCGATCGTCGTCGGCCACGAGATGAACGTGACCCTCAGCGGCGACCACCGCACCATCGACGGAGCCGTGGGCGCTCAGTACCTCGCGACCGTCAAGCGTCTGCTGGAAAACCCCGCAGCGCTCTTGGTCTGATCGGCTGCGTTGAAGTGCAGGTGAACATCAGCACACCAGACCCCCAGCTCTTGAGGCTGGGGGTTTTTTTGTGAAAAAAATCTGCCCCGTGCTCGGGGACATTAACCCAGCGCCGAAAAACCGCTGCGGTTGTTTTCGGCGGGCGGGGCGTAGGCCTCGGCGGCGAAGAAGGCCGCCGATTCTTGGCTTAGGGCCAGGGTGGTCGAGGTGGTCTGGCTAAAGGCGAACGACGAGGAAGAAGACGAGCTCGACGCTGCGATCAGCGAACCCCCGGAGCCTTGGCTGGCTCCGGCGGCCAGCGTGGTGAGCAATCCCACCAGTCCTTGGGTGGCTTCTTCATCGGTTTTGCCCAAGAGCGCCTGCAAGATGAGCTGCACCACCAAGGCCTGAAGAATCTGGGCTGCGTCGCCGCTTAATCCCGGGGTGTCGCCGCCGGCGCCCAGGGCGACGGCCGACGAACTGCTTTGCGAAGACACCGCCAGCGAGGTGGAGGTGGTTTCTTGCAGCACCGCGGCGCTGCTGGATGCAGCACCGAAAGATGCGGCTTGTTGCGGGGCGGTGGGCGGGGCAGAAATCGAAGCGATCATGGCGGGGCTCGGAAAAAGGGACGCGTGCCCTAGACCGTGCCATCGCTAGGCAAGGTGTCCAGCCGCCGTTCCAAAATCACCAAACCAAGCCTCTCAAGGTCTTTTCAAGGGTCATCCCGCGCGTCGCCCCGGCGTCCATCTGTAACGGTTGCGGGCGCAGCACCACACCCCGCAGCGGCACTTCGCGTGCAGCGGCGCTACGCACAAGCCCAGGCGCTTCGACGCCGCTCGGGCTTGGCCCCGAGCGGGTGAGCGGGCGGGTGTTGAGCAGGGCTTATTGACGCATCAAAACTCAGGTGCCGCAGTAGGTCACAAAGCCCGGGGCGTTGGCGGCGGGTGGATGGGTGAGGTCCTCGGCGTTTGCGGGCTCTTCGTAGGGCCGTGACAGGGCGTCGATGAGCTGCCGCACCGGGCCGAACTGGCCGTAGGTTTCTGCGGCGTCCAGGGCGGCTTGCAGGGTGTGGTTGCGGGGGATGACCGCGGGGTTGGTGCCGCGCAGCCGCTGCACGCCGGCGGCAATGCCCCCGGGGCCCGCGGCGAGGCGGGCTTGCCAGCGGTCGCGCCAGGGTCCGAAGCCTGCGGCGTCGCGCAGCGCGGTGCTTGGGGCTGCGGCGCCGGGCTGGGCGTCGTCGATCAATCCGCGGAAGCTCTGGGTAAAATCGGCCTGGGTGCTGGCCATGAGCGACAAGAGCTCTTCGCCCAGGGCGGCATCGGCGTCGCTGTTTTCGATCAGCCCCAGCTTGGCGGTGAGCTGGGTGCGCCACGCCGCGGTGTAGTGGTCGGCAAAGCCTTCGACTGCGGAGGTGGCCCAGGCCACGCCGGCGTCGTCGGCGACGGGGTCTTCGGGTTGGCCCGGTTCGCCCAAGATCGGCAGCAGGGCCTCGGCCAGGCGGGCCAGGTTCCACTGGGTGACGCCCGGCTGGTTGTCGTAGCGGTAGCGGCCGTCGCGGTCGATCGAGCTAAACAGGGCCGCGGGGTCGTAGGCGTCCATGAAGGCGCAGGGGCCGTAGTCGATGGTTTCGCCGCTGACCGCCAGGTTGTCGGTGTTCAGCACGCCGTGCACAAAGCCCACTGCCATCCAGCGGGCCACCAGTTGGGCTTGGCCTTGCACGATGTGTTGGAACATCGCGCGGTGGGGGTGGGCTGCGTTGGCGGCGCTTGGGAAGTGGCGTGCGATCACGTGGTCGGCCAAGGCGCGTACGGCGTCGGGGCCCAGGGCCCGGGCGGCGTATTGAAACGTGCCGCAGCGCACGTGGCTGGCGGCCACGCGGGTGAGCACGGCGCCCGGCAGCAGGTCGGTGCGGCGCACGTGGCTGCCGGTGGTGGCCACGGCCAGCGCGCGGGTGGTGGGGATACCCAGGGCGTTCATGGCTTCGCTGATCACGTATTCGCGGAGCATCGGGCCCAGGGTGGCCAGCCCGTCGCCGCGCCGGGCATAGGCCGTGGGGCCGCTGCCTTTGAGGGTGATGTCGCAGCGCTCGCCGTTCGGGGTCACGTGCTCGCCCAGCAGCATGGCGCGGCCGTCGCCGAGCATGGTGAAGCCGCCAAACTGGTGGCCGGCGTAGGCCTGGGCCATGGGGGTGGCGCCGGGCGGAATGGACTGGCCGGTGAAGACCG
>JALZVY010000248.1 GCA_023300125.1 Phycisphaera sp. | reverse complement strand
CTCTTCGGCCAGGTGGGGGGCCAGGGGGCTGAGCAGGCGGATGATGGTTTCGGCGACCCACTCGGGGGTGTGGTCCAGGGGCACGAGCTTGTTGTTGAGCTCGATGAGCGCGGCGATGGCGACGTTGAAGTGCATGCCGTCCATGGCGTCGGTGACGCGCTTGATGGTGGCGTGGGTGGCGCGGCGCAGCTCGTCGCTGGGGTTGTCGCGGGTGACGCGGCTGGTTCCAGTCTCCTCGTCGACCAGGTTGCGCCACAGGCGGTTGAGGAAGCGGTGCACGCCGACGATGTCGTTGGTGTTCCACACCTTGCTCTGGTCCAGCGGGCCCAGGTACATCTCGTACAAGCGCAGGGTGTCGGCGCCGTACTGGGTGCAGATGTCGTCGGGGCCGATGGCGTTTTTGAGGCTTTTGCCCATCTTGCCGAACTCTTCGGTGACGGGTTGGCCGTGGTGGGTAAAGGTCTGTCCCTTGGTGCCCTGCACGGCGGCGGCGGGCTTGCCGTCTTGGTTGACGACCTCGCTGGCGGTGACGGGGATGCCTCGCTCGTCGCGGTAGCAGTAGGCCTGGATGTAGCCCTGGCTAAACAGCTTGCCGAAAGGCTCGGGGGTGGACACGTGGCCCAGGTCGAAGAGCGCCTTGTGCCAGAAGCGGGCGTAGAGCAGGTGCAGCACGGCGTGCTCGACGCCGCCGACGTAGAGGTCCACGCCGCCGGCGTGGGGGGTGCCGTCGGCCTTGGGCGACACCATCCAGTACTTCTCGGCGTCGGCGCCGACGTGGCGGTGGGGGTTGTCCGGGTCGAGGTAGCGCAGGTAGTACCAGCAGCTGCCGGCCCAGTTGGGCATGGTGTTGAGTTCGCGGGTGTATTCCACGCCGTCGAGGGTGACCTTTTTCCAGTCGTCGCCGGCGCGGCCCAGCGGAGGCGCCGGTGGTGCATCGGGGTCGTCGCTGCCGGTGGGTTTGAAGTCCTCCATCTCGGGCAGTTCGACAGGAAGGTCGGCGGCGTCGACGGCGCGGATCTCGCCGTTGGGCCCGTGCAAGATCGGGAAGGGCTCGCCCCAGTAGCGCTGGCGGCTGAACAGCCAGTCGCGCAGGCGGTAGTTGGTGGTGGACTCGCCCAGGCCTTGGTCGTTGAGCCAGGCGGTGATGGCGGCTTTGGCGTCGGCGACGTCTTGGCCGTTGAGGTTGACCTGGTCGTTGGCGCTGTTGACCAGGGGACCGCTGCCGGTGAAGGCCTGGGCTTGGATGTCGTGGTCGCCGGGGCTTTGCACGACTTCGACGATGGGCAGGTCGAAGGCTTTGGCGAAGGCGTGGTCGCGGGTGTCGTGGGCGGGCACGGCCATGATGGCGCCGGTGCCGTAGCCCATCATCACGTAGTCGGCGACCCACACGGGCACGGGCTGGCCGTTGACGGGGTTGGTGGCATAGGCGCCGGTGAAGACGCCGGTTTTCTCTTTGTTGTCGTTGCCGCGGTCGATGCTGCTTTTGGCGGCGGCTGCCTGTTGGTAAGCGGCCACACTATCGCGGTGCTCGGCGGTGGTGAGGTCTGCGACCAGGGGGTGCTCGGGGGCGAGCACCATGTAGGTGGCGCCGAAGAGGGTGTCGGGGCGGGTGGTGAAGACGCGGATGGGCGTGTCGGATCCGGGGATGGAAAAGTCCACCCGGGCGCCGGTGCTGCGGCCGATCCAGTTGCGCTGCAGCAGCTTGACCGATTCGGGCCACTTCACGTGGTCCAGGTCGTCGATCAGCCGGTCGGCGTAGGCGGTGATGCGCAGCATCCACTGCTTGAGGGCGCGCTTGACCACCGGGTGGTTGCCGCGTTCGCTGCGGCCTTCGTTGGTGACTTCTTCGTTGGCCAGCACGGTGCCCAGACGCGGGCACCAGTTCACCTCGACGTCGGCGAGGTAGGCCAGGCGGTATTCGTCGAGCAGGCGCAGCTGCTGATCGGGGGCGAGCTCGTGCCATTTGCGCAGGCCGATGGGCGTGCCGGCGAGGGCTTCGATGTTCTCTTGGTCGCCGGTCCAGTGCAGCTGGGCGTCGGGGGTCAGCAGATAGTCTTCGCCTTCCAGCTTCTCGATCAGGTGCGCGATGGGCATGGCTTTGCCTTGAATCGCGTCGTAGTAGCTGTCGTAAAGCTGCAAGAAGATCCACTGGGTCCACTTCACAAAGCCCGGGTCGGTGGTGGCCAGGCTGCGGTCCCAGTCGTAGCCGAAGCCCAGCTGCTTGAGCTGGCGGACCATGTTTTCGATGTTGCTTTCGGTGGTGATCCGCGGGTGCACGTTGTGCTCGACGGCGTACTGCTCGGCGGGCAGGCCAAAGGCGTCGAAGCCCATGGTGTGCAGCACGTTGAACCCGCGCATGCGGCGGTAGCGGCCGGTGATGTCGGTGGCGATGAAGCCCAGGGGGTGGCCCACGTGCAGCCCCACCCCGCTGGGATAGGGGAACATGTCCAGCACGTAGTACTTGGGCTTGGTGGCGTCGAAGTCCGCGTCGCCGGGGTTGGGGGCGCGGAAGGTTTTGGCGTCGGCCCAGCGGGTTTGCCACTTGGATTCGATGGCTTGGAAGTCGTATTTCATGGGGCGGCCAGTTTATCCGGTGTCGCTGGTAGGGCTTTGAGATTGGCGCCCACCGGGCGGGGGGCACCGATCGCGGAGCGCGTGCCGGGGTGGACTGGGGTATTTTGTGGCCCATGAGCAGCTTCAACATGGACCCGAAAGACCGATCCGCCATTGCCAAGACCGCCGCCGCGGGGCTGAGGGCCTTTGCAGACCGCGTTGAACCCGCGCCGGTGCTGCTGGGTTTCGACGGGTTTGTGGATTCGATCATTTCGGTGGTGGACAAACGCCAAGACGTGGACACCTACTCGGCGATTCCCACCATCGCCGACTTTGGGGCCCGGGTGTCGGCCAAGGCCGGGCAGTCGAGCAACTATGAGATGGTGACCAAGCTGGAGAAGCTGGGAGGCAACGGGCCGATCATGGCCAACGCGTTGAGTCAGGGCGGGGCGGCGGTGACCTATGTGGGGGCGCTGGGGCATCCGGCCCTGCACCCGGTGTTTGAGGATTTTGCCACCCGGGCGCGGGTGTTTAGCGTGAGCGAACCGGGCTTCACCGACGCCTTGGAGTTTGACGACGGCAAGCTGATGCTGGGCAAGTACACCAGCGTCAGCGGGCTGGATCGGTCCACGGTGGAAGACACGATGGGGGCGGAGACCTTTGCCCAGGTCGTGCGCGAAAGCCGGCTGATCGGGGCCACCAACTGGACCATGCTCAACCGCATTGAGTCGGTGTGGGAGGCGATCGGCGAGGCCCTGGACGCCACGCCCGGCGGCTCGCCGCGGCCGTATCTGTTTGTGGACTTGGCCGACCCGGCCAAGCGCACCGAGGACGACCTGGCGGGTGTGCTGAAGCTGCTGTCGCGCTTGCAAGCCTCGGCCGATGTGGTGCTGGGGTTGAATCTCAGCGAGGCCGGGCAGGTGGGCAAGGTCTTGGGCTTGAGCCTGCCCACGGATCCGCAAGACGCCGAGGCGTCGATCGAGCTGACCGCGGCGGCCATCCGCAGCGCGATGGACCTGACCGCCTGCGTGGTGCACCCGCGGCGCGGGGCGGCGGCGGCGATGCTCGGGGCCGACGGCACGGTGCAGACCGCCGCGTTCGCCGGGCCGTTTGTGGCCAAGCCCAAGCTGAGCACCGGCGCCGGGGACAACTTCAACGGGGGCTTCTGCCTGGGCCTGCTGGCGGGGCTGGATCTGGTGCAGTGCCTGTGCACCGGCGTGGGGGTGAGCGGCTTTTACGTGCGTAATGCCTACAGCCCGAAGCTGTCTGACCTGGCGGATTTCTGCGACGACCTGCCCCCCGCGGGCTGAGGCGGGCGCAGGATGGGGGTGCGAACGACGGTCAAGCGCGGGGGCGTCCCCGAGCAATCCACCGTGTTCGCGACAGCCCTTAGAGGGCCGCTGGCCACGGGTACACTTGTGGGATGACCGCCGCCTCCGACACGTCGCGTAGTGACTGGAAAAAGAAGCCGACCATCGAGATCGGGCCGCTTTTTGATAAGCAGCCCCCGTTCGCGATGGAGGCGGAGATGGCGCTTTTGGGCGGCATGATCTTGGACTGGCAGGTGACCGGCGAGGTCGCGCAGATCCTCAAGGGGGCCGAAGACTTCTACAAGCCCGCCCACGGCACGATCTACACCGTGTTGCTTGAGCTCTACGACCAGGCCCAGTCGATCGACATGGTGCAGCTCAATCAGCGGCTGATCGACAAAGGCGTGCTTGAAGACGTCGGGGGCCTGGAGTATTTGGTGGACTTGGTGGACGGCACGCCGTCGGCCCACGAAGCGCCACGCTACGCGCTGATCGTGCGTGACAAGGCGATCTTGCGGCGGCTGATCGAGTCGGCGGGGCAGGTGCTGCACGAGTGCTATCACAGCGACGAGCCGGTGAACGAGCTGCTGGACCGTGCCGAGACGGCAATTTTTGAGCTGGCCGAGAACAAGGGCGGCGAGCAGGCCAGCGACATCGGCGAGCTGCTGAAAGAAACCTATGAGCGGCTGGAGCGCGACGACGGCCAAGAGGTGGGGGGCATCAAGACCGGCTTCCGCGACCTGGACGAGATGACCAACGGCGTGCACGCGGGCGAGATGATCATCATTGCGGCCAGACCGTCGATGGGAAAGGCTCAGCCGCTGGACGCCGGTGTGCTGACGCCGGTCGGCTGGCGGGCGATGGGCGACCTTGAAGTGGGGGATGCCGTGGCTTCGGTGGACGGGGCGCCTTCACGCGTGACCGGGGTGTTTCCGCAGGGCGAACGTCAGGTGTACCGTGTGACCTTGGCCGATGGGCGCAGCGCCGAGTGCTGCGCGGAGCATCTGTGGTCGGTGAGTTTTCGCGGGTGGGACGGGCCGCGGGTGCTGGAGACTGCCGAGCTCATGCGGATGCTCGAACGGGCTCGGTACCGCAACCGGCTGTGGGTGGAGCCATTCGGCGGCGACTACGGTGATGACGCTGGGCTGCCGTTGGATGCCTACGCGCTGGGGTGTCTGCTGGGTGACGGCAACCTGAAGGGGACGTCGGTCCGGTTCTCAAATATTGATCCGGCGGTTCTGACGGCCTTCGACGAGGCGATCGGCGAAGACCTGGAGTTGAACCCCGCCGGCGGGGGCGCGGGGTCGGAAAAGAGTCGCGTGGCGCGGGTGCCGCTGGACCGGTCGCCGACGGCGACTCGGGCGCGGGTTAATCCGCTCAAGCGGGCGTTGGAGACGCTGGGGCTGTGGGGGCGCGGCGCGGCGGACAAGTTCATTCCCCCGGCTTATTTCTCGGCCACGCGGGCCACGCGGGCCCGGTTGATGGCGGGGCTGATCGATACCGACGGCTGGGTCGAGACGTTCGGGAGCCTGCGTCTGGCCACCGCCAGCCCGCAGCTGGCCCGCGACGTGATCACCCTGATGCGTTCGCTGGGGGGAACGGGTTCGTACACGGTGAAGCAGACCACCTACACCCACCGCGGCGAGAAAAAGCAAGGGCTGCCGGCGTACGTCTGTAATCTTCAGCACCCAACCCCGGGGGATTTGGTGTCCGCGCCCGCGAAACGGGAACGCTTGGTCGTGGACGGTACGCCCAAGCGGACACGTCAGCGGAGGCTGACGATCCGTTCGATCGAGCCGACCCGAATGGCGGCGACCCAGTGCATCGCGGTCAGCCACCCGCGCCGCCTGTATGTGACCGACGGGTACACCGTGACGCACAACACCGCGTTTGCCCTGAACATCGCCGAAACCATGGCGGCCACGAACAAGGTGCCGGTGGGGGTGTTTAGTTTGGAAATGAGCAAGCAGCAGCTGGCCCAGCGTCTGCTGTGCAGCCGCTCGGGCGTGGACAGCCAGCGCATGCGGCGAAACATGCTGACCCACGACGACTTCGCGGCGGTGGCCAACACGGTGAGCGAGCTGAGCGAGGCGCCGCTGTACATCGACGACACGCCGGGTCTGACGCTGATGGGCCTGCGGGCCAAAGCGCGGCGGATGAAGCAGCGCTACGACATTCAGTGCCTGGTGATCGACTATTTGCAGTTGATGACCGCGCCCAGCGCCGGTCGGGACGGCCGGCAGAACGAAGTCTCGGCGATCTCGCGCGGGGTCAAGGCCTTAGCGCGTGAGATTGAGGCGCCGGTGCTGTGTTTGAGTCAGTTGAACCGTGCCGCCGAGCAGCGCGAAGGCCACCGCCCGCGGATGAGCGACCTGCGCGAATCGGGGTCGATCGAGCAGGACGCGGACGTGATCATGATGCTGCACCGCGAGGACTACTACCACCGCGGTGAAGAAGAGTACGTGGACGACAACACCGCCGAGGTCATCGTCAATAAGCAGCGTAACGGTCCCACCGGGTCGGTGAAGCTGATGTTCAACGGCGGCACCACGCGCTTCGAAGACCTGGCGACCGGGGCCCAGATGGCCGCGTCGGGGTTTTGAGCCTGCGTGCCGTGGGACCGGGCGCGTAAGGACCGGGCTCGTAAGGGGCGTGCGCCCAAGGGGTGGGGCTGTGAGGTTTGGGGCGGCAGGTTGTGGGATCGCTTTTGGCATCCGCACTGGGCGGGGTGTGATGGCGCGTTAGCATTTGCCCCATGAACCTTGAAAAGCATCTGGAAGTCGCCGTTTCTGCCGTGCGTGAAGCCTCTGCCGTGTGCCGGCGTGTGCAGGCAGATTTGGTGAACGCCGGGACGGTGAGCAAAGACGACAAATCGCCGGTGACCGTGGCCGACTTCGCCGCCCAGGCGGTGGTGTGTGCCCGGTTGGGCGTGGCTTTTGGCGACTTGCCGGTGGTGGGCGAAGAGGGATCTGAGGCCCTGCGTGGCGACAACGACCTGCTGGCGGTGGTGGCCCAGCACGCAGGTATGGGCACCGACGACACGCTGGTGGCGATCGACCGCGGGGGCTGGACCCCCGACGGCAGCCAATCGGTGTACTGGACACTGGATCCCATCGACGGCACCAAGGGCTTTTTACGCGGCCAGCAGTACGCCGTGGCCCTAGGGCTGATCGCTGACGGCAAGGTGGTGCTGGGCGTGCTGGGATGCCCCAACCTCGACGGCGGCTTGCTCATGGTGGGCGGCGAAGGTGTGGCCCCGCGCTGGCTGAGCGTGGAGGGCAGCGGCACCCAGGGCCAGGCGGTGGCGGCGACCACGACCGCCGACCCGGCCCAGGCCCGCTTTTGCGAGAGCGTGGAAAGCGGCCACAGCGACCAGGGCACGTCGGCCAAGATCGCCGCGGCCCTGGGCATCACCGCCGAGCCCTACCGCATCGACAGCCAGTGCAAGTACGCCGCGGTGGCCCGGGGCAACGCGGATATCTACCTGCGGCTGCCCACGCGGCCGGGCTATGAAGAAAAGGTGTGGGACCACGGCGCGGGCTTGGCGGTGGTGGAGGCCGCGGGCGGCAAGGTCACCGACATCGACGGCAAGCCCCTGGATTTCACCCAGGGCCGCACGCTGAAAAACAACCGCGGGGTGGTGGCCACCAACGGGCTGCTGCACGACGCGGTCATCGCGGCCATCGCGGGGGTGTAGCGCCGTGGGGCCGTCGCTCCGCCGGCGGCCGCGCATGGGTTTTTATTTTCCGTCCCAGTGCACCACGCCGCCTTGGGCCGCGTCCAGGGTGCGGGTGTGTTCGCCGTAGCGCACGTTCAAGGTGTTGCCTTGAAGCGAACGGACGGTGGCCTGGGTGAGCTTGCCCTTGGTCCAGGCGATATCGACTTCAAATCCCCCGCGGGCGCGGAGGCCTTGCACCGAGCCGGTGGGCCACGCCTTGGGCAGGGCGGGCAAGAGGTGCAACTCGCCGTCGTGGCTTTGCAGCAGCATCTCGGCGAAGGCGGCGGTGCCGCCTAGGTTGCCGTCGATCTGAAAAGGTGGGTGGGTGTCAAAAAGGTTGTTCAGCGTGCCCTTGGTCAGCAGTGTGTTGACCAGTTTGTGGGCGCGTTCGCCGTCGTGCAGGCGGGCCCAGAAGTTGATTTTCCACGCCATGCTCCACCCGGTGCTACGGTCACCGCGGGCTTCGAGGGTTTTTCGGGCCGCGGCAAACAGCTTGGGCGTGGCGTTGCGGGTGATCTGGTTGCCGGGGTGCAGGCCGTACAGGTGAGACGTGTGGCGGTGCTTGGGGTCTTTTTCTTTGTAGTCCTCGATCCATTCCTGCAAGCGCCCGGTGGTGGGGCTGATCTGCATGGGCATGAGCTTGTTCATGGCCGCCTGCACCCTTTCACGGAACGCAGCGTCGAAGCCGCCGTCGGGATCCAAGACGGCGTTGGCCTCCAGCACGTTGCTGAATAAATCGTGGGTGATTTGAAGATCCATCGTCGCCGCGTAGGTGAAGAGCGAGTGGGTGCCGTCGGCCTTGATGAAGGTGTTTTCGGGCGAGTGCGAAGGCGTGGTCACCAGGTGCCCGGCGCCCGGAACGCCTTGGGGTGCTTCGATCAAGAAGTCGAGTAGGAACTCGGCGGCGCCCTTCATGGTGGGGTAGCCGCGCTGGGCCAAAAAGCTTTTGTCGCCGGTGAAGCGGTAATACTCCATGTAGTCGCGTGTGGCCCAGGCGGCGCCCAGGGGCCACACGCCGTGGACCCCGTCGGCGGGGGTGGTGCGGCCATAGATGTCTGAGAGGTGGTGAACCACCCAGCCGTCGGCGTCATAGTGGGCTTGGGCGGTTTTTTCGCCGAAGGGCACCAGGCTTTCCAGATAGTCGAAATAAGCCAGATGCGTCTCGGGCAGGTTGGTGCTGAGCGCCGGCCAGTAGTTCATCTGGAAGTTGATGTTGAAGTGGTAGTCGCTGCTCCACGGGGCTTTGTAGTGCTGGCACCACTTGCCCTGAAGGTTGGCCGGCAGCGTGCCGGGACGCGAGCTGCTGATCAGCAGGTACCGGCCGAACTGGAAGTACATCGCTTCGAGCTGGGGGTCGTGGCCTCCGTCTTTCATGGCTTGCAGCCGCACGTCGGTGGGCTGCTGGGTTGCTTGGGTGTGGCCTAGATCAAGCTTGACGCGTTCAAAAAGCGGGGTGTAATCGTCCAGGTGGGCTTGGCGAATCGCCTGGAACGACTTGCCTTGCACAGCGTTCAGAACCGCTTCGCACCGAGCCGTGGCATCGCCTGAGATATCGGTGGCGTTGTTGTAGCTGGTGGCTCCCACCAGAAGAAGGGTGACCGCGTCGGCGTCTGAAATGACCAGCTCGCCGTTTTCAGAACGGACGCTCCCGCCCTGGGTCTTGGCCACGAGCTGCGCTTCGTAGTCAATGTCGAGTTTTCCGCGAAGCGTGAGGCGGTTGGGCGCGAGCGCCGTGGTCTTCGCTCCGTCGCGGGCGAGGGTTGCGGAAAACGAAAGCATCCCCGGCCGGTCTGCGGTGAGGTGCACCACGATGGCTTGGTCTGGTGCACTGACGAAGACTTCGCGGTGGTACGTCACCTCATTGACGGTGTACTGCGTGCGCGTGGTGGCGGTGGTGAGGTCCAGTTCGCGGCGGTAGCCCGCGACGGTCCGGTTCTGGTTTTGGGCCTGGTTTTGGGCCTGGGTTTGGGGCAGAGGAAGCGTTAAGAAAAGCTCGCCCAGGGTTTGATACGACTGAATGCGTTCGGGCACGCCGAGCATGCTTTGGGCGGCCAAGTCGGTGGCCGCTTGGTTTTTGCCGTCAAACAAAAGCTTTCGCACTTTGGGCAGCGCTTCCAGGGCTTTGGGGTTGTTGCTGTCGCTGGGTTTGCCGGCCCACACCGTCTCTTCGTTGAATTGGATCCGTTCGTGATCGATGCCGCCGAAGACCATGGCCGCCAGACGCCCGTTGCCCACTGGCAGCGCTTCGTTTTCCCACCACAGCGCCGGCCGCCGATACCACAGGGTCATTGGCTCGGCCGGAGCCGCGGCCTCTTTGACGAATTCAAAATCAGCCGTGGGGTTGTTGGGCTCTTCGGGGTTCGTCCGGTGTCGGGCGGCAGCGATTGGGGTGGTCATCAGAATCAAGGCCAGAATGAGCAATCGGTGGATAAGCATGAGGTCTCTTGTGGGTGGGCCGGCAGGGCGCTGCATCAAAACGTGGTTGTGGTGTGCGGCGCGGTGCTGCGGCTCGAACGTGTGCGGGCCATCAGGTTGGGTGGGGCCGTGCGGGCGGTCGGTTGCCGGTTGCCGGTGTTAAGGCGCGAACGGGCGCAGGGTCGCCGACTTCAAACGCAGGGGCGTCCACTGTCCTTCGACGGGAAGCAGCTTCAGGTGGTGGATCCCGGCGGTGGACAACATGATGGGCGGCAGGGTGTGGCGGGCGAATGTGCTGCCGGTGCGCGCGATATGGGATTGCACCGTTTGGCCGTCGACCTGGGCCAGCAAGACGGTGTCGTCTTGGGCGTGGGTGGCGAGTTCGAGGGTGAATCGCCCAGGCTTTTGAACGCGGAATTCCCAGCTCATCTGGGCCCGATCGTCGGTCCAGCGGTTGATTTCCTGATTCTGGGCGTCGTATCGCATCTTCACGGCGTAGGGTTTTTCGATGACCGCTTCGCTCAAAGGCAGGGCAATCACGCCTTGGTCATCCGCGGCGAGGTAATCGCTGGCGGACCGCACGGGCGCTGCGTCCACGATCAATTCAATGACCGAGGCGTTGGGGTTTGGGACGTCGCCGGCGAGGGTGACGGTGATCCCGCGGCCGGGGTGGTGTTGGGCTGTAAAGGTTTGCTTTGGATCAGTCAGCAAGCGGCAGCTTTGCACGGTGTTGTCGACGGGCAAAAAGATCTCGCCGTTTTTTTTCCAGTCAAAGACGTGGAGGTAAAGCGTGGTGGAGTGCTCGCCGAGTTTGGTGGTGATTCGGCCCCAATCGGGGATGCGGCAAGGGCTCGCGGTGGTGCCGTAGATCGCGTCGCTGTGCGTGTCCATCCAAAGGCCCATGGCTTGCAGTCGCTCGATGCTGGGCGGCGGGATCACGCCCTGTGCGGTGGGGCCCACATTCAGCAAGTAGTTGCCGCCTTTGCTCGCGATGTCGATCAGGTTGCGGATGAGTGTTTGAGGGGACTTCCACTGGTCGTCATAGCTTTTGAAACCCCACGTGCGGTTCATGGTCATGCACGATTCCCAGTCGCCGGGCAGGCCGGTGCCGGGGATGTGCTGCTCGGGTGTTTGAATGTCGCCTTGGTATCCGCCGCCCAGGCGGTTGTTGTGGATGATGCCCGGTTGAAGGCTAAGCATCGGGATCAGCAGGTCGGACCGCTTGCGGTCCATGCCCCAGTTGGTGTCCCACCACAGCACAGCGATGTCGCCGTAGTTCGACAAGATTTCTTTGACCTGCGGCGCGGCGATCTCGCGCAGGTACTGGTCCATGTCGGTGGGTTGGGCGGGGTCCCATGCGGGCCCGTGGTCGGTGTTGCCGCCTTGCACCCAGTCTTGGGCTTGTGAATAGTAAAAACCCAGCTTGAGGCCGTGTTTGCGGCAGGCTTCGGCCAGCGGCTTGATCAAATCCTTGCCGTAGGGTGTCGCGTCGACCACGTCCCATTCAGACGCTTTAGAGTCGAACAAAGCGAAGCCGTCGTGGTGTTTGGCGGTGATCACGATGTACTTCATGCCCGCTTGCTTGGCCAAGCGAACCCATGCGTCGGGGTCGTACTGCGTGGGGTTGAACTGCTGGGCGTAGGTCTTGTACTGGTCCAGCGGGATTTTCCCACGCAGAAGGATCCATTCACCGCCGCCGTTGATCGGTTTGCCGTCATGGGTGCCCGCGGGCACGGTGTACACGCCCCAGTGAATGAACAGGCCAAACTTCGCGTCGCGGAACCACGCCATGCGCTCGTCGCGTTGGGAGGTTGTTTCGTTGGCATAGGGATCCAGTGAAACCAAGCTTTGATCGACGTTTTGTGCGTGCACGGTTGTCGTCAAAAGCAGCGCGGCCAGGGCCAACGCAGACGCGGTGAACGTAATTGAATGGTGAACCATGCAGGGGGCCTTCAGGTAACGGAGGGCGAGAGGATTTGGCAGGAAAAATTATTCGAGATGCCGCGCTGGACACCGTACGTGGCCGAGCAGGCGCCACGCTCAGACACGACTATAATATTTGCGCCGCCGAAGAAGGCCTTGAAATCCTGGCGAGCGGCTTTTGCTCAGGCAGACACCCTGGGCGCCGCGTGTGTCTGGGGGCCAGTGGCTCAAGCCGCACGGTTTCGATATCCAAACACTTACAAACAGGTAAAAGCTCATGAAACGATTTCATTTTGTAGCTCTCACGCTCATTGGGCTGCTTTGCTGGCCCGCGAACACGCAGGCCGCCCCCAAGCCGACGCTGGATATCAAGGCTTACCTGGATGCCGGCAAGAAGCGGGTGATTTACCCCACCGACGTGCAGATACAGATGCTTGCGCCGTTCGTGCCGCAGACGCGTTACCGCCCGGCGCCGCCGATTGGCGACCGCGCGTTTTGGCGTGGCGTGGGCGGAAAAGAATCGGCGCAGGCGATCATCGCCCAGGCGCAGAAGCACATCGACACCCAGCCCGAAGTGCCCATCACCGATGCGATTTACCGCCGGGCGAACAAAGAAGGCAACCGGGGGATTTACAAGCCCCGCTATTACCGCACCATGGAGCGCCTGGAGCGGGCGGTGATCGCCGAGTGCGTGGAAGACCAGGGGCAGTACCTGCCGCAGATCACAGAACACCTCAACGCCATCATGGCCATGAAATCGTGGCTGCACCCCAATCACGACGACGGCAAAAACAGCGTGCTTGAAGGCAAACGCGTTGCCATCGACCTGGGCGCACGCAAGTTTGGCTCGGTGTTGATGCTCGCCGAGGTGCTGTTGGAAGACCGGCTGCCCGATGAGCTGCGGGCCAAGATCCGCACGCAGATCCAGTGGCGGATTACCGACTCGTATTTGAAGAGCTGCCGCGGCGAGGACCGCAAAGGCAACTCGTGGATCTACGGCACCAGCAATTGGAACTCGGTGTGCACCGGAGGGTCGGTGTTTTCGAGCATTACGGCGTCTGAAGACACCGCCGAGCGGGTGGCCGTTTTGGGCTCGGCGATTAACAGCATGAAGCAGTATCTCAGCGGGTTTGGCGCCGATGGGTATTGCTCTGAAGGGGTGGGGTACTGGAACTACGGTTTTGGAAACTATTTGTATCTGTCGCAAATGATCTACGACTACACCGATGGGGCGGTGGACCTGTTTGCGTTTGACGATCCGGCCAAGATGAAGCGGGTCGGTGATTTCCCCTCGAACTTCGAGATTCAAAACGCCGTGTACCCCTGTTTTGCCGACGGCGGGGCCAAGATCAAAGAAGGCAACGACAACTTTGCCTACCTGCTTTCGGCCAAATATTACGGGGCGCCCAAGCCGACCTACAGCCGCCCGGCAGACATCACGATGCAGATCATGGAATGGGTTGACCCCGAAAGCCACGTGGACCCCACGCGTGAGGCCGCGGGCCTGCCCGACCACTCGTTCTTCGAGCTTTCGGGGGTGACGATCTCGCGGGGCCGCCAAGCGGTGCCGTTCTCGATTGCGGTCAAGGCCGGGCACAACGACGAAAACCACAACCACAGCGACGTGGGCAGCTACCTCATGGTGCTGGGCGACAACTTCATCATGAGCGGCGACCTGGGTGCCCCGCCCTACAAAGCCGGGGCTTTCTCATCCAAGCACAAGGTGCGTTCGTCGTGGGGGCACCCGGTGCCCCGGATCGACAACACCCTGCAGTCCAATGGCCGCGCGTTCCGCGGCAAAGTGCTCGACACCCATTTTTCTGAGTCGCTGGACCGCGTCGTGCTTGACCTGGCCGCCGCGTACGAGGTGCCGTCGCTGACCAAGCTGGTGCGCACCGTCGAGAACGACAAATCGGGCATGGGCACCATCACCGTGCGTGATGAATTTGCGGCCAGCACGCCGGTCGCCTTTGACGTGCCGGTCATGACCCACGCCGCCTACGAGGTGGTGGACAGCAAGACCGTGCTGCTTAAAAACGCCGGCCAAACAATCAAAGTTGAAATCACCGCGGAGGGCGGCACGTTCACCATCAAGGACCAGAAGGTGCCGGTGAAAGACATCCGCTACGCCGACGAAGCGTTCAAGATCGGTGTGGAACTGGACGGCAAGCACCGCCAAGGCGCCATTGTGATGACGTTCACGGCGCAGTAGAGCCGCGTGCGACGACGTGGTGTCGTGCGCTCCCGCCCGGGGCGCGTAAAACCGAAAACGAGGATATCACGCTGCACAGGCGTCGCAGGGGGCGCACGCGTGGTGGTGTCTGCGGCGGATAAGGCGGCGGTCAGCCTTGTCGTTGATCATGCGCCAGCAAAGAAAAGCGGCGCAGTAGCAGGGGATGCGTGAGCGAGCTTTCCGCCTTCTTGGACCGTCGATTGCTCGTCACTTCATCGGCCTGGCGTGACAGTGCGTCAAAGTTCACGTATTGAGCCAGCTGCGGCCCACTGAGCATGACCGCGAGGGCTTGCAGAGAGATTGCGCTGTCGCCCACCAGCTGGTTGGCAACCGCGTCGCAGCTGATCTCGTCGAGGCGGGAAAGAGGCTTGTAGACACGCGCGGCGTATGATCGCAGGGTGTTCGTGTGGCCTAGGGCGTGATGGGCAAGCTCGTGACCGATGACGAACGCGAGGGCCCGTGGATCGCCGCTGCGCAAGCAGCTGTCCACGATGTCGTCGATCAACAAGACCACGTTGCGCTTGCCGATTTTGATGGCCGCGGCGTTGTTGGTGTTGTCTTCGATGATGTAGAGGTCGGGTGTCTGCTTCATGCCTAGCCGGAGCGCAAATCTCTCGACGCACGCATGAATCTCGGGGAACTGATCGGGCCCCGACTGGATCGCTGATCCGTGCAGCATCGCCCGGGCTTTCGCGTTCTTGAAATAGCTATAAAGCCCGATGACGATGAACGCGATGATGGCGATTCCCCACGTCACAGCGATGGTCACAAGCATGGATAGAACCGCGAGGACGATCCCTATCGTGAAGGACAGAGCGGTTTTGGGTGCGATGTAGTCTTTGGCGTTGACGGGTTGATGGGAGCCACATTCGATTTGCATGGCGAGTGTCCTTTGGGGGATAGCGTGTAAAAGAGGGGCAACACTACAGCGATGTCGAGCGACTGGCCATCAGCCAGTTAAATTCGGTTGCTCGGCACCGTGATTCACTGATGAATGAGCGATCTTGCACGGCATCTTTTCGTGGTATCAGCGCGGCGGCCGGTGTGGTTGAATCGCTGTGCAAAAACCGAAGCTCTACGCGACGAAACGCTGGCCTTGCGAGCCAGCAAGGTTGGATTGCGGTTGCCCAAGTGATGAGCGCCGCGTAACGCGTCCTGTTGAGAGCGTGCTGTGGGTGTTGTTACGGGGCCAGGAAGCCTTCGTAGACCGCGGCGAAGCGCTCGGGCCAGTTGCTGGGGAAGTGGTGGGCGCCTTCGAAGTAGACGCTGGTGACGCCGCGGCTGTTGGTTTTGGACCAGCGGTCGCGGGCGGTCTCGCCGCTTTGGCGGTGTTGATCGTGGGTGCCGATCAAAATGTGGATGGGGTGGCCCTGGGACTTGGGGTCGATCTCGGCGTCGAGGGGGCCGCCGGGGCAGATGGCCAAGGCGCCTTGGTAGCGGTGGGGGGCACTCATGACCAACTC
>JALZVY010000247.1 GCA_023300125.1 Phycisphaera sp. | reverse complement strand
GTTCGCCGCGAAGCGCAGAGAACCCGTGGTGGGCGTAGCCCACCGGTGAGCCGGTCTTTCGGCTCGCCTCGCCTGCGTTGCGCAGAGAAAAGGACCCGCTTTGGGGTCCTTTTCACGAAGCAAAAGCGGGTGAACGGGTTCGAACCGTCGACATTCAGCTTGGAAGGCTGACGCTCTACCAATTGAGCTACACCCGCGTGTGAGGGTTTAGTTTACCCGGGCCCGGCGGCGGGGCAAGTCGGGCCAGTGGGGGGTGGTGTGCCGGTGGCGTCCAGCCATTATGCTGCCGCGTATGCAGCGATTGATTGTCACGCTCGACGGGCCTGCGGGCTCAGGGAAATCCACAGTGGCCCGCCGGCTGGCGGCCCGGCTGGGGCTGGATTTTTTGGACACCGGTGCGATGTACCGCGGCCTCACGGCTCAGGCGCTGGCCCGGGGCATTGATGTGCAAAAGGAGGGGCCGCTGCTGGTCGAGCTGGTGCGGCACGTGGAGGTGCGCTTTGATTGGGCCGCCGATCCCCCGCGGCTGCTGGTGGATGGCAAGGACCTGACGGATCGCTTGCGTGACCGCGACGTGACCGATGCGGTGTCGGCGGTGTCGGCCGAGCCGGCGGTGCGCGACGTGTTGGTGGAGAGCCAGCGGCGGATCGGCCGGGAGCACCCGGGGCTGGTGACCGAGGGACGCGACCAGGGCAGCGTGGTGTTTCCCGATGCGGAGCTGAAGTTTTATCTCGACGCGTCGTCGCAGGTGCGGGCCAAGCGGCGGGCGGGGCAGCTGCGGGAGCTGGGCAAGCCTTTTGATTTGGAATCGATCCGGCAGTCGATCGTGGCCCGCGACCACGCGGACAGCACCCGCAAGTTTGGGCCGTTGATCTGCCCCGATGACGCGGACAAGATTGACACGAGCCCGATGACGCTGGACGAGGTGGTGGAGTACATCGAGGCCAAGGTGCGTCCGCATTTGGATGCGCCGGCGGAGGAGTCGCCGCGGTGAGTTTGATTCAAGCGTTGCGAAACCGGCAGCCGGGCGCGTCTTTTTGGGATGGT
The DNA here is from genome assembly GCA_023300125.1 of Phycisphaera sp. Lineage (GTDB taxonomy): Bacteria > Planctomycetota > Phycisphaerae > Phycisphaerales > Phycisphaeraceae > Algisphaera. The sequence continues at coordinate 6,814 of JALZVY010000247.1, read as the reverse complement.
GTGGCGTGGCAGACCCTCCAGACGGCGGCGTGGTACGTGCTGTGGCTGGTGTTCCGGGGGCGGGCTTGGGGGCAGAACAACATCCCCGACACAGGGCCGGTGCTGATGCTGGCCAACCACCAGTCGTTTCTTGACCCGATCTTGATGGGCTATGGCTGCAGCAAGCGGCATTTTTATTCGTTGGGCCGGTCGACGCTGTACACCACGCCGTTGACCAAGTTGATGGGGCGCATGACCAACTCGATCCCTGTGGAGCAGGGCGCGGGCGATGTGGTGGCGATGAAAAAGTGCATCGCGGTGCTCAAGGACGACCAGGGCCTGGCGATGTTTCCCGAAGGGGCCCGCACCCCGGACCACCAGGTGCAAAAGTTTCAGACCGGGGCGATGCTGGTGATCAAGCGGGCTAAGCCGCAGGTGGTGCCCGTGGCTTTGGAAGGGCCGTTTCAGGCCTGGCCACGGTCGCGCAAGTGGCCCAAGCTGTGGGGCCAGCGGGTGGGCATCATGTATGGCGAGCCGATCCCGGCCGAGGTGTTGACGGCGATGAAGCCTGCCCAGGCGATGGAGATGCTGCGCCAGCGGGTGGACACGATGCGGCGGGACTTGGCGGTGAAGCTGGATCTGGATCCGGATGCGTTTGACCCCGAGGCGGCCGAGCGGGTCCGCCTCAAAGACGCCGCGACGGCGGCGGCGGCGGTGGCCAAGCGGAAGCAGAAGGCGGCGGGAGCGGGCGAAGCGGGATCAAGCCCGTTGAGCAGCTAAGACGCCGAGAGGGCAGAAAAGTGGCGGTTCGCGCGAGCTTTAGGATTTAACGCCAAGACGCCAAGACGCCAAGACGCCAAGACGCCAAGACGCCAAGACGCCAAGACGCCAAGACGCCAAGACGCCAAGACGCCAAGACATACGGCAGAGGCGTCGAGGTTCGGCGAAGAGGTGTTCCTCTATTTGGCAGGGGCCTTTGCCGGGGGTTGGTGTCGTGCCGTCCCGCCTGCCTTTCTTGGCGTCTTGGCGTCTCCTGCCTTTCCTTGGCGTAAACGGATCGCGAAAAATGGCGGCTGGGGGCGCGGCCGGTCGTTAGATTGCCCCTTCCAAGGCTGGCCCGATCTGGGGCGGCCCAGTGGTGACCCTCAGGAAAACGGACCATGCAAACCCTGCTCATCGCTCTTGCTGCTGGACTGGGTTTTATCGTGGCCTATCACACCTATGGGCGGTGGTTGGCGCGGCGGGTGTTTGGCATCGATGTGTCGCGGGTGACCCCGGCCCACACCCACGCGGACGGCAGTGACTACGTGCCGACCAAGCGGGCGGTGGTGTTTGGGCATCACTTCACGTCGATCGCGGGCACGGGGCCGATCGTGGGCCCGGCGATCGCGGTGATGTGGGGCTGGCTGCCGGCGCTGTTGTGGGTGGTGTTTGGCAGCATCTTCATCGGGGCGGTGCACGATTTTGGGGCGCTGGTGGTGAGCCTGCGCAACGACGGCAAGACGGTGGGCGAGATCGCCGGGCGGGTGATCAACCGGCGGGTGCGGCTGCTGTTCTTGCTGGTGCTGTTCATGGCGCTGACCATCGTGCTGGCGATTTTTGGGCTGGTGATCGCGGCGGTGTTTAAGCAGTACCCCGCGGCGATTGCGCCGTGTTTGATTCAGATCCCCATTGCACTGGTGATTGGGGTGTGGCTGCACCGGCGCGGGCGGGGGTTGTTGGTGCCCTCGCTGCTAGCGCTGGGGGTGATGTACGGGTCGGTGGTGTGGGGCGATGCGGGGTGGCTGCACGCGTTTAACGCGGAGCTGGCGGCCATGCCGGTGATCGCGTGGGTGGGGGTGCTGCTTGTTTACAGCTATGTGGCCAGTGTGCTGCCGGTGTGGAGCCTGCTGCAGCCGCGCGATTTCATCAACAGTTTGCAGCTGCTCAGTGCGCTGGGTTTGATTGTGGCGGGGCTGGTGGTGGCGGCGTTTTGGGGCGGGGCAGCGCCGGTCGACGGGGCCGTGCGGCCGGCGCTGCAGGTCGCGGCGCCGATGCTGGACCTGCACCCGCCCGGGGCCCCGCCGGCGTATCCGTTTTTGTTCATCACCATCGCGTGTGGTGCGATCAGCGGGTTTCACTGCCTGGTGAGCAGCGGCACCAGCAGCAAGCAGTTGGAGAGCGAACGCGACGCGCAGTTTGTGGGCTATGGCAGCATGCTGACCGAGGGGTTTTTGGCCACGCTGGTGATCATCGCGTGTGTGGCGGGATTGGGGTTGGGGGTGGCGGGCCCCGGGGGTGAATGGCTGACCGGCGCCGAGGCTTATACGTCGCGCTACGCGGACTGGGGGGCGGCCAGCGGTTTGGGTGCGAAGGTTGGGGCGTTTGTGGATGGGGCGGCGAACCTGCTGCGGGCTTTGGGGCTGAGTGCGGGCATCGCCACGGCGCTGATGGCGGTGTTGGTGGCGAGCTTCGCGGGCACGACGCTGGATACCGCGTGCCGGCTGCAGCGTTATGTGGTGCAGGAGTTGGCGGGGACGTTCTGGGGTGGGCCGCCGAACGAGGGGGCGACGGTTGCGCCGGGATTTGGGCTGCTGGGCGTTTTGCGTAACAAGCACGGGGCGACGCTGTTTGCCATCGCCGCGGCGGCGTTGATGGCGTGGGCGCCGCTGCCCGGGCAAGAGTGGTCGGTGGCCAACGCGGGCAAGGGCGGGTTGATCTTGTGGCCGATGTTTGGCGCCACCAACCAGTTGCTGGGCGGGCTGGCGTTTTTGGTGATCTTGTTTTGGCTTAAGCGGCGCGGCGCCCCTACGTGGTTTTTGGTGCCGCCTTTGGTGTTCATGCTGGCGATGCCGGCCTGGGCGATGATGCACCAGCTGCCGGGCTGGTGGGCGGCGGAGACCAAGAACTGGATGTTGATCGTGATCGCGCTGGCCACGCTGGGGCTGGAGGCGTGGATGGTGGGCGAGGCGGTCTTTTTGCTCAGAAACCGTTCCCGGGGTCGTGCGGAGGCGTGACCAGAGGGTTATTTCTGGTATTTAACGCTGTAATTCCCAGGACTTAGGGGTGTGCGTACCGCAAGGATGCACGGAGAGGGCGGGGGGAAAGTATCTGCGGTGGTTTCACCATGAGATGTCCCATGTGTGGGCTGCGTCAAGCGAATTTATTGGCTTATCTTATTTATTTGTATGAATTTAAGTGGTTTTCTGGTTCTGATTTGGGGCAGGAGGTGAAACCCGTGAGGTGTTGGATATAATATTTGACTTGTTTCTGAGTGCCGCTAGACTAGTAGATCGCTTAATCGTATCTAGGCGCGTGGAGCATATGGTTATAGGTTTTGTTTCACGTTTTTTTGGTTTGTCACTTTGTATTGAGAGGATGATTTCATGGAGTTTTCGAGCAGGATGTTACTTGCCGCCGCATTTGCGGCGATCACGCCCGTGGTTGCGTCTGGGGGGGTGGTCACCTCTTCGTTAAACGCTCCGGACACGGATTCGCTTCTTTTTGGTGCTCAGGCGTTCAGCACCGTGACAGGAAGCCAGTTGCAGGTGGCCAGTACGCGAGGTTTGGTGGGGCAGTCGTTCACACTGGACGCGCCTGATGTTGAAGCCTTCTTGTTCAACTCGATTACGTTTCGGATCCAGGACCAGGGCGACGTCGCTGAGTCGCTGTCAGGCCTGACCCTTTCGATTTTCGAAGGCTTGCCCAACGCGGCGACCCCTGAATTGCTCACGACGATCGATTTCAGCGCCGGTGGCACGTTTGATGCCACTGCTGGCAACTATGTGACCTTTGGGCTAACCGAGGCCCAGACGGCTGCATTGGGCCCGCTGCTGACGGGCGTGGAGTATTCCGCGGTGTTGGCCACGGATGTGGCCCTGGCTGACGGGGGGCCTTCGTTCCGCGTCCAGCGTTCGGGCACCAACACCGACGGGAATCCCGGTGGTGTGGCCCTGTTTGGTGGTGACCCAGTGGGTACCGCCGGTGCGGATTCCGTGTTTTTCTTGGACACCACCGCCACCGCCGTGCCTGAACCTGCCTCGTTGGGGCTGGTCGCCCTGGGCGGGCTGGCTCTGCTGGGACGTCGCCGCAAGGCCTGACTTGCCCAATCATTGGCTGCGTTGGGCTTTGGCTCGGCGTAGCCGGTGAGGCTGTGTTTTGAATATGGCTTGGCTGGCCCGACGGGCTGGCCAAGTTTTTTTTTGCCTGGCCTTGGCTGCATGTGGCCCGCGTGTGCCCAGCGCATCTCCGGCGGGGCGTTGGAGGGTCGTTTACCATGAGGCGATGGCTATGCATATGCGGTTTGCTGTGTTGCTGACAATGATGGCTGCCGGCGGTTGCGCCCCAACCCTGCCGCCGGTGGTTCGCGTGACCGACGCGCGGGTGCTGGAGTCGACCGATGCAGGGGTGCGGCTGGCGGTGGATCTGGTGCTGGAGAACCCCAACGATTTTCCGCTGCCGCTGGAGCGGGTGGCTTACCGCGTGGCGGTGCCCGATGCGGCACTTGTGGTTTATGCGGGAGATGCGTTGCCGGCACGCACGGTGCCGGCCAACGGGGTGCAGACGGTGCGGCTGACCGCGGGGTTGGCGGGGCTGGCCGAGGGTGCGGGGCGTGGGGACGCGGGATTGGTTGGGGAGTTGGCCCAGGGGTTGGCCACAGGCCTGGCGGGGGCGCTGGGGGCAATTCAGGATGGGGCCCCGGATCGGTCCCCGGATGAGGCGTGGACGGCCGGGGCGGCGGCGGGGCAGGCGTGGCGGGTGAGCGGGGACATCACCTACGCGGCGGACCGCGGGCTGCGTACTTTTTTGACCGAGACTGGGGTGCCGCTGCCGACTGCCGCGTTCCACGGAGAGGGTGTGCTGGCCGCCCCGGCGTTGCGCTGAGCATGACCCTTCTGGCTAACCCCTAACTGCTAACCCGTCACTGCGAATTGCAGAACGTCTAGCGCCAACTGCTTGCTTATGAATCCTGTCTTTTCGAATCGCCGCTACCTCATCCCTTTCCGCGCCAAGCTGCTGCCGCAGATCTTCACCGACGTGCTGGTGATCGGCGGCGGGGTGGCGGGCTTGCGGGCCGGCCTTGCTGCGGCGGGCGAAAAAGGCGACGGCGACGAGCCGGCGGATGTGATTGTGCTGGCCAAGGGCGAGCTCAAAGAGTCCAATACGTTTTGGGCTCAGGGTGGCATCGCGGTGGTGATGGACGACGACGACGCGGTGGAGCACCACGTGCGCGACACGCTGGTGGCGGGGGCGGACTTGTGCGATACGCCCGCGGTGCAGCGGGTGATTGAGCAAGGCCCCGCGCGTGTGCGCGAGTTGCTGGACTGGGGCATGCCGTTTGACCGGGCGGCGTCGGATGCGGACGCTCAGGGAATCAACGCCGAGCCCGCGCTGGGCCGCGAGGGCGGGCACAGCCACCACCGGATCTTGCACACCGACGGCGATGCCACGGGCCGGGCGCTGGGCCAGACGTTGGGGCAAAAGGTTCGCGACACGCCGGGCATCCGGTTTTTTGAGCAGTGCTTTGTGCTGGATCTGATTACCGAGGACGGGCCCGATGGCGAGCCGATGGCCTGTGTGGGGGCGATCACCCACCACGAAAAATACGGGCTGCAGGTGATTTGGGCCCACAGCACGGTGCTGGCCAGCGGCGGGGCGGGCGAGGTGTACCGCGAGTCGACCAATCCGCACGTGGCGACCGGCGACGGGCTGGCGATGGCGTACCGCGCCAAAGCCGAGGTGCAGGACCTGGCGTTTTTCCAGTTTCATCCCACGACGCTGTACATCGCCGGGGCTTCGCGGTCGCTGATTACCGAGGCGGTGCGGGGTGAAGGGGCGTACTTGATTGACCGCGCCGGGCACCGCTTTATGCCCGACTACGACGAACGGGCCGAGCTTGCGCCCCGCGACATCGTGTCGCGGTCGATCTTGGCGCAGATGGCCAAGACCGGGCACACGCATGTGTACCTGGACGTGCGGCACCTGGAGGCGGAGAAACCGGGCTTCTTCGCCCGCCGTTTTCCGGGCATCGACGCGATGCTGAAAAAATTCGACATCGACGCGACGAAAGAGCCGATCCCGGTGCATCCTTCGGCGCACTACTGCTTGGGGGGGCTGGTGGTGGACGGCGACGGGCGCAGCTCGATCCCCGGGTTGTATGCCGCGGGCGAGGTGACCGCGTCGGGGCTGCACGGCGCCAACCGGTTGGCGAGTAATTCGTTGCTGGAGGGCTTGGTGTTTGGCCAGCGTGCGGGGGCGGCGGCACGCGAACGGGTGGACGGCACCACGGTGCGGCCGCGCCGGGTGGTGAGCGACATCCGCCCCAGCGAGCGCAGCGAGTTGGACTTGGCGGACGTGCGCAGCAGCCTGCGCAGCGTGATGTGGCGCCACGTGGGCATCGAGCGTGAAGGGGCGCACCTGGACGAGGTGGCGGAGATGTTCCGCTTTTGGGGGCGCTACACCATGGACAAGATTTTTGACGACCGGACGGGCTGGGAGGTGCAGAACCTGCTGACGGTGGGCGCGCTGATCACCCGTGCGGCGCGCTGGCGCGAAGAAACCCGCGGCACCCACGCACGCCTGGATTTCCCCGAGCCCCGCGCGGATTTCCGCGTGCACGACGTGTGGGTGCGCGGCGTGGGGACCGCCGAAACCCGCCCGGTGTTGGACTGAGCGGGGGGCAGCCTTCGTGGGTGATGCCCGTGGGTGATCGCCGGCGGGGTCAGCGCGGCAGCAGCGCGCGGTGCACGGTGGTGGGGGTGTCGTGGCTGTCTTGGGTCCAGTGGGCGGTGATGTCTGCGCCGCTTGCCGTGAGCCGCGGGTGATCGGGGGTGCCCGGGCCTTGGGTTTGGATGCG
>JALZVY010000246.1 GCA_023300125.1 Phycisphaera sp. | reverse complement strand
CATCAGCACCGCCCTCGAGAGCCCCACCCCACGGGCCTACCAAGGCACAGAACACCGTATAGCAAAGTAACGAAACCAAGAGCCATGCAGGCCCCATGAGCAGCGATGCGACGCCAACACGTTTCCAGCTTAGGCGTAAGGGAGAAGACACTTTCACTTCAGGAGCCTGATGCGGGTTGTCCACCCATACGTTTGAGCAGCGCCAAGTGCTCCATGTTCCCGCCCTTGCCTCCATGAATCGGCGAGCGGATGTGACCCAGCACCTCCACACCCAGCGATGGCAACACGTCGTCGATCACCCGCTGGGTTTCGGTATCGGCTTCTTGATCCGTTAACCCGTGACGGCCGCTTTCGTAGTGCGGCTTAATCAACGACACGATGCGGGCGGTGGGTTTGTCGTTAAGCCAGCGCAGCGCGGCGGGAATGGCTTTGTCTTGTTTGGTCCAGCCCAGGTCCAGGCTCACCAAATCACACACCGGCCCATCGGGGGGCGTGGTGTGCAGGGCGTTGGAGCGTTCGATGACCACCACGCGATCGTCGCTGCGCAGCTTCCACGCCAGCTCGCCGTAGGCGGTGTCCACCGCGTACACCTTGGACGCGCCGCGCTGCAGTTGGCAATCCACAAAACCGCCGGTGCTGCATCCCAGGTCGGCGCCGATCCACCCTTTGATATCCAAACCAAAGTGTTCGATCGCCGCATCCAGCTTCAACCCGCCGCGCGACACAAAGGGCGACGCGGCGGCCGGGCCGCCGGCGCCGGCCTGGGCATCCTTCGCCGCGTGCGGGTTGTACTTGCGTTTGCTCATTCTCCCTGCACCTGATCGTGTTCGCGGTAGGCGAAATAATCAAAATCCGCCGTCGCGGCATTGACGTCTCGGTCCTGGCAAGCGATGGCAAAGAACGAGCCGGTGAAAGTCTGGCTGCCGTGTTCGTCGCTCAGTTTGCCCGCGTCCAGCTGCGGACCGATCGCGGTGTAGCGCTCGCCGTCCAGCGACCACGCAAAGGTCAGCTTGTCATGGCGGATCGTAGCCCGCAGATGCACCGGCCCATCCCCGGGCAGCGCGACGCGGGCCTCGGGCCAGATTTCGCGCTCGCCGCAGTCGCTGCCGATGAGGCCCAAGGCCCGGCCGCCCTGGTGGTTGTTAAGCGAATCGCTCCAGTACACCCGTAGGTAATAAAACGTGTTGGTGTCGTAGAACGCGCTGAGGCCCGCCCAGTGCATGTGGTTGGTGGGGTTGAACTGCACACACGTCTGGGCTTCGCTGACAAAATGCTGCACCCGGCGGGCGATGAGGCTCTGGGTGTGGTTACTGAAGATCGCCTGCCGGCCGCGCAGCCGCAGGTGCCCGGGCCGCGCACTGAGGCTGGCCCAGTCGTCGGTCATCGGCACGCGCAGCGACTGGTACTTGCCGTCGAGCACGGGCGCGTCGAAGTCGTCGTGTTCGTTGACGGGCTCTTGCCCCGCCCCGCCGGTGACGTCTTCGCCCCCGGGCCCGACCACCTGCAACTTGGGCATCGCCGAGTCGGCGTCGTGTTTCAGCCAGCCATCGTCGGTCCACACGCAGCGCTGGATCGCGGTCTCTCGGCCCAGCAAACACTGAATACCCCCAGGCAACGGCCGCGCGCAGAGGTGTGCGACATAGGGCGTGCCGTCGGGCGATTCCACCATGCAGCCGTGGCCGGCCTTCTGAAGCGGCGCCGCGGGATTGAAGCGGTGCGGCTTGGTGGAATCGCAGATGCCGCGTTCGTTAAACATTTCGGTGATCGAGGAGATCACCGGGTTGTGCGGGTTGTTCTCGTAAGGGCCTTGGACAGCAGTGGCCCGCGCGGTGGTTACGGCGTGGCCAAACCCGGTGCCGCCTTCGGCGACCATCAGGTGGTAGAGACCATCGCGTTTGTACAGGTGCGGGGCTTCCATGCAGCCCATGTCGGTGGCGCCGTGAAAGATCCTTGTCCGCGGGCCCACCAGCCGCTTGGCCTGAGGGTCGTATTCCTGCAACACGATGGGCCCGGGAAGCTCGGGGCCCCCGGTGTGATCCGCCGGGCCTTCGCCGCTGGCCCGGTCGTCCCATTCCAAATTGACCAGCCACTTGCGCCCGTCGTCGTCATGAAACAGCGAGGGATCAAACCCGCTGGAGTTGAGGTAGATCGGCTCGCCCCAGGGCCCGTCGATGGCATCGGCGGTGACCAGATAATTGTCCAGGTGAAAAGTGTTGCCCGAACGCCCCACCACGTTGGTGTAGATCAAGTGGAATCGCCCAGCGTCCTCGTTCGCATGCTCGTCGTAGCTCAGGCACGGGGCCCACACGCCGTGGCTTCCCGCCACGCCCCGCAGATCCAGCTGGCTGGGACGTGTCAGTGCGTGGGACACCAGCGACCAGTTGGCCAGGTCGCGGCTTCGGTAGATCGGCACGCCCGGGAACCACTCAAACGTTGACGTGGCCATGAAATAGTCCTCACCCACGCGGATGATGCTGGGGTCGGGGTTAAAACCGCGGAGGACCGGGTTATGGATGGTGGTGGGGTGAGACATCGCGGAAAGGATACGGGACGCAGGGCTTATCTAGAACCCGTTTATTTTCCGCCCAAGCTTGCACGCCACCCCGCCTCGCTCTGGACCCGCGGTGTTTTTTGAGCTGCGATCTGGCCCATCGGCCCCCATCGCTGGCAGCATTTTGGGCTTTTGCAACCCCGAAGCGACGGAAGAACCACGACAGGTCCTACAGACCGCCACCGAAGGCCTCCGAAGCCTTTTTTTTCGATCTTCGGCGGTGGCGAACCCGTCGCGACGCGCCATCTTTCGCACGGCAACGCGGGAAGCACTTCCCACCGCTGCCTCGAACCACCCTCTGG
>JALZVY010000245.1 GCA_023300125.1 Phycisphaera sp. | reverse complement strand
GTTTGGTCCTCGGCCTGGGCTCTTTGTCCACCGATGCTTCCGCGGCCACCGCGAGAGACAGGCTCGGGGGGCTCACAAACTGGAAAGTGAACGGGTATACCGGCAACCTCTCGGTGGGCAGCAACGACAATGGTTTGGACTACGCCGATTCCGCCACCAAAGACGACTCGCACTTCCTGTTTGATCGGGGATCGTGGGCCGTCTTCCGCTGCTATGCGGGTAATCCCACCAGCGGCGGCAGCAGCAACCCCCGATCGGAGTTGCGTGAACTGACATCCAACGGACAAGATGACATCTTCTGGGATGGCACGACTAACACGGAGCACTCGATGAAGTTTCGTGTGCGAATCGACGATCTTCCGCCTTCCGGAAAGCTGTGCTTCGCCCAGATCCACGCCGGGTCCGATGGTGATTTTGACGACGTCATCCGTGTTCAGGTCGAGGGCGACGACGGTCAGAACAGCGGGGACGTGACGCTGCGGATCCTCGGCTACGTCACCGAAGAGTTGGAAGGCAGCGGACGCAGCATCGACTTCGACATCCGACTGGATGGTGCGTACAGCTTCGAGCTCACGATGAGAGATGACATCGTGAGGCTGTACTCGACGAGTATCTCGGGTGATCGTCTTGACACGCTCTACACTTCGGGACGGGTCAGATCTGAGGAGAACTACTTCAAAGTGGGCTGCTACCTGCAGTCGACCCAAAGTTCGCACAGCGACTCGAACGTCTACGGGCAGGTCCGCATCAAGAACCTGTCGGTTGATCACTAAATTCGCGTTCGACGCGTCATGTGATGCAATGATCCCAGTCGGGGGAGACGTAAGTCTCCCCCGACTTTTTTTGTGCGCGTGGCCCCCTGGTCGGGGAGGGGCTGGCGGGGAACTGCATTCGCGACGGCTGGCGCCCCGCCAGGCCAACCGGCAGATCTTCGAAGCCGTGTGTCAGCGTCTGAAGATCCCCGAGGAGAAAATCATCAACTTCACCCGTCAGTACGGCAGCGCCAGCAGCAGCAGCAGCAGCCCGCTGAGTATCAGCAAGTCGGGCCACCTTTTTAAACCCCACGGCATCGTGGGCGTGTGCGCCTTTGGCGGCGGCTTCACGTTTGGCGCGGCGATTCTCGGGATCGTGTGAGATTGTTTGACCGCGGTAGGAGCGTTGTCTAGAGGGGGTTCAGTGAGGCGCTCCAAACCTTGATAGACGCTTCATGATGACGGGGGGCGGCAGCAAACAGTGGCGCATTGACTCGCGCTACGTTTTTCTGAACGAGAATGTAGTTGTCACCGCTCATGAGGTTTGGGGACGTCGGCGCGGTGGCTTCGGGCGGAGGGGAGGTAGATACAACGAGGGAGCCGAAGGTCGGCCCCATGAGCCCCCGCAGGCGAGCGGCGCCGCAGATGCCGTACTCCCGAGAAAAGACGCCCGCCGCCGCCCCCAAACCTCCGTAGCCAAAAAAAACCGGCCGGTCCCGAAGGACCGGCCGGTGATCAAATGGCTTGTTGCAGCGAACCGCTTAGATCAGCCGTTGCGACGGCGACGGCCGGCAAGGCCAATTAGGCCAAGCAGACCAGCGGCGGCAGCGGTGGGGCTGGGCACGCCCGACACGGTGCTGAAGCGAACGCGGAACTCGTCGTCGCCCGCGGGGCTGGGCGACGAGGCGCTGAAGACGGCCAGGAAGTTGCCGGCTCCGGGAGCGAAGCTGATCGATGGCGAATCGCTGTCGCTGTCGTCAACGATGATCGAGGACAGGTCCACGGCGTCGCCTTCGGCGTCGAAGAGTTGCACGCTGCTGAGGAACGCCCGGTCAAAGTCGTTGATGACCCCGTCGCCCAATTCGTGTGCGGTGGCCAAGAAGCTTTCGCCCGCGTCGAGGGTGACGTTGAGTTCCACCAGGTGGAAGCTCTCGCCGCCTTCGGGGGTCCGGGAGGTGCCCGACACGTCGATGTTGTTCTCAAACGGTTCGCGGGCGTCGATGCTGGCTTCGGTGAAGCGGGTGCTCACACCAAACAGCAGGCTCTCGATGGGGGTGCCGTCGCCGATCTGGTCTTGGGTGGCGAAAGCCGATTCGGTGCCGATCAGGTCGGCGAGGGATCCGCCGCCACGCTGGTTGTCGAGGTCGGCGGCGACGCCGGCTGTTTGGAGGGTGACCGAGCCTGCGGCGGCCTGGGTAGCAGGCAGGGCGATGGCGGCGGCGGTGAGCAGGGTGGCGGTGGTCAGGGTTCGGCTGGCCATGGGAAAGTCGTTTCTCAGTAAAGGGGAGTGAGCTCGGCCGGCGGCCGGGTTCAAAAACACGCCCCTATCATAGTGGGCTCTTGGGGTGTCGCAAGGCGAGAACAGCGCTTTTTGGAAGGAAACTGGGTTCATCGTCGCTTTCACGGATTTAGGGATTGGTGCGTCCGTATTTTGTCCGCGGGCTGAACCTTGGTCTAGGGAAAAAGGGCCTTGGAGCGCGGAATCGCGGGTCGAAGAGGCGTTTACGGGTCGTAATCTGCGGACACGGCAAGCTTCTGAGGGCTCAAAAATCAGTGGGGCGGCGGCGGGTGATGAGGGCGATCACTTGCCGGTCCCAGCGCAGCACGAATACGGTGAACGGTGTTTGCCCGGTGCCGCGCAGGCGGTGCTGGGCGCGGTCGGGATCGACAGCGCCGCCGCGGGTTTTGACTTCGACGATGCCCGCGTCCATGGCTTGCAGGGCGGCGGCCACGCGTTTCTCGCGCCAGGGCATCTGCTCGACCAGTTCAAACCCGGTGAGCCAGGGCGACTGGGGATCGTGATCGGCGGTGAGCAGACCCAGTTGGGGGTGGATGGCGGGGAGTTCGAGGTGGTGCATCAGGCGGGCACGCTCGACCGCGGGGTCGACGGTGAAGAGCAGTTTTCGCGGCTCGCTCCAGCCCGGTTCGCCGGGGCTGCCGCACAGGGTGTGGTGGCTGTCGCGGTTCAGGCGGGTGGCGCGTCGTGCGGGGCCGTCGGGTTGGGTGAGCCCGCCGGTCCACAGCACCGCTTGCACCAGCCGGCCCGCTTCACTGATCAGTTCGAGCTCGCCCGGCGGCAGGGCTTGGGCCAGCTCGGCGATGTCCACGGCGGGGCTGAGCTTGACCGCGACGCCGCCCTGGGCGTGTTGGTGGATCAGCCCGGCGACGACGTCGGGCGGGGGCAGGGTGTCGGCCAGCCGGTGAGTGCGGCCCGCGGCGGTGCGGCGGGCGGGGTCCAGATGCAGGGCCGCTTGGGGTGTGCGCCAGTCGCGGGCGTCGGCGACCACGGCGGGCACGTTGGCGTTGTGGGCGGCCATGGCGCAGCGCACCGGGCTCAGGTCCACGGCGGTGGTGTGAAGCCCGGCGCGGGCCAGGCCCATGGTGTCGCCGCCAATCCCGCAGCCTAGGTCGATCACCGATCGGTCGGGACGTTGGGCAAAGCGTTGGGCTTTGTAGGCGGCCACGGTCATCGAAGAAGCTTGCTCGACCCCCGCGGGGTCGGCCAGCAGGGCCGCGGCGTGGTCGGGGAATTTGACGGCGGCCTTGGCCCGCGCGCGCACCAAGTCCAGCGCGACCGCGACGGTGTCCGCGTCGTGAACGCGGCGCAGGCGGGCCACGGCGTTCACATCGCCGGGCGCGGCCGTTGCGGCCTGGGCAAGCAGGCCGTCATCGGCCGCGACCCGGCGCCAGAGCTCAAGGGGGGCGAGGTCGGTCAAGGGTTACGGGGCGGCGGTGTTAGACCCGCGTGTAGCGCGAAAGCAAGTCCACGATGCGGGTTTGATGCGGACCCAGCTGCACGCTGCGGCGCCAGCACTCGATGGCCATGTCGTACTGGGCGGCGTTTTCGCGTTCGCCTTCCAGGTATAGGGTCATGTAGCAGGCCCCGGCACCGTTGAGTGCAGCGAGGTCTTCGGTGTCGAACTGCAGGCTCTGTTCGAATTGGTCCAGCGCGTCTTCGTAGCGGCGGATTTTGAATAACGCAAAGCCCAGCCGTTCGTGGGCCGTGGCCGACGGGTTGCTGATGATCAGCGAGTTGAGGGTGTTGATCGCGCGGGAGAAGTTGCCCAATCGGATATGTGCGTCGGCCAGGCCCAGCAGCACGGGGTTGGCCAGCTCGCCCAGCTCGTTGGCGGTGCGATAGGCATCGATGGCGTTTTCGTAGCGGCCCATCAGCGAGTAGGTGGCGGCGAGGTTGCTCCAGGCCGGCTGCGAGTCGGGGTTGAGTTCAGTGGCGCGTAGGGCGTAGGGCAGTGACGACTCGGGGGTGCCCAGCTGAAGGTAGGCCGACGCGATGTCGCGGTTGGCGTCGAAAGATTCGGGCGTGATCGAGAGGGCCCTTTGGTAAGCGCGGATGGCGTCTTTGGCCTGGCCCAGCAGTTGGAGCATGAGCCCGTGGTTGTACTGGGCTTGGTAGTTGCGTGGCTCGAGGGTGGCTGCGGTTTCGTAGCGATCGCGGGCCAGCGGCAGTTGGCCTTTTTTGCGGTAGATGTCGCCCATGCCCATGTAGGCTTCGGTGAGCTTGGGGTTGTTTTCAATGGCCTGCGAGAGGGCCGTGAGCGCTGCATTTTCTTGGCCCAGTTCGCGGAACTTGCGCGCGTCGTGCAGGTGGTCGCTGGCCTGGCGGCTGATGGCACGCGAGCCGCCAAAGGCGCAGCCCGGAAGCGAGAGAACGAGCAGGGCGGCGGCCGCCACGAGGATGAGCAGGGGGCGAGAGATGGACATGGCGCCAGTTTAGGGGCTGCAGAACGAACCAACAGAAGCCATCGCGCACGCCGGATCTGGGCGGACATTGGTCGGGCAGTGGAGGGTGGGTTTTTCACGACGTGCTGGCTTGCCGGCAAGCATGCGTGGGCGGGGCGGTTTTATGCGCCGTTAGATGGGATGTGGGTGGATGGCGCCGGATCCGTCGGCTTCATCCAGCAATTCACGCAGTGTCCGCTGGCCCGCGGCGTTCTCGGCGGCGGTCCGCAGCCCGCGGAGCAGCGGCGAGGCGGTGTCGCGGTTCAGGGTGTGGGTGGCGGCGTAGCCGCTGCGCAGCACCTCGGCCAAGGTGATGCGCTCGGCAGGCCGGCCCAAGGTGAGCGCTGCCGAGCCCGGGGCTTCTTGATCGTGGTCGTCCAGGGTTCGCAGCACGCCGTCGCGGGTGAGCGAGGCGACAAACCCGCGGACGGCATGTTCGGGCAGGTTCAGGTCTTGGGCGAGGGTTTCGCCGTCGACCGGGGTGCCCGCGTCAAAGGCCCGGCCCACCCCCGCGGCCAGGGGCAGGGCCCAGGTCGGATCCACCACGGTGGGCTCGAAGGTGCGCGGGGTTTGGCCCACCAAGTAGCGGCTGGTGCCCACGGTCTGCAGCACGTAGCTGACCTCCAGGCCAAACAAGATCGCGAGCCAGGTGAGGTACAGCCACATCAGAAACAGCGGCACCAGGCCCAGTGACCCGTACAGGGCCGAGTAGCCCACGGCCTTGGCGACGTAGTAGCCAAAGCCCAGCTTGCTGAGCTCCCACAGGACGGCGCCCACCAGAGCGCCGGCGACGGCGGGCTGCACCTTGACCCGGGCGTTGGGCAGCAGCAGGTACAGCAAGATGAGCAGCAGCCAAGTGACCGCCAGCGAGGCGAGGGGAGCCAGCAGCCCGGCCACCCAGCCCAGCACCGCCACACTGGTGGCGGCGTTGAGCAGCCGCGAGGTGATATAGACGCTGAGCGCCAGCAGCACCGGGCCAAGGGTGAGCACGGCCCAATAGATGGTGATACGCAGGTGCCATCGCCGGCCCTTGGGCGCGTGGTAAACGTGGTTGAAGCAGTCTTCTGCCGAGACCACCAGGCGCAGGGCCGCCCAAATCAGCAAGACCAAGCCCACCACCCCGATGCTGGTGAAGCTCACGTTCTGCACGCGGTCGGCCAAGGCCGAAATCACCGTGTCGACCTGCTTCTTGACGTCGACCGCGGTCTGGGTTTTCTGGAATTCTTCGGGGCTTTGCACGGTGTAGACCGGCAGGCCATCGAGCTGCTGCGGGCTCTGGCCAGCCGTGACCAGGTTCAGCCCCAAGTAGCTGTAGGCACGCTGCTGCAAGTCGCCGCCCACCGTCGCGAAGCCGCCGAAGGCGTTGAAGACCACCAGGCTCAGCACCAAGATCGGGATGAGGCTGAAGATCGTGCGGTAGGTCAGGGCCGCGGCCATCTGGGTGGCGCGGTCTTCGCGCAGCTCTTCTGCGGCATAGCGGCAGGTGGCCACGCCGTAGCGCAGCGCGCGGCGGTCGAGCGCCGAGGCCGGGGCGGCCCCGGCGGCCCCGGTGGGGGTGTCCGACGGCGGCTGATGCGGAGTGAGGGGGGTAGGGCGGGGCACGGAGGGTCAACGAAGCACGCAGGTGCGCGGTTCGTTTAAGGCTCGGGGGGGGCGGAAGGGGCAGGCGCGGTGCGGGCGGGTTTGTCCCAGACACGCCCGCCGCGGACCGACGCCTGCACAAGCAGCCGTCGGTAGTCTTCCAGGTTCATCGGTTCGTGCGGGCGGGCAACCACGACCAGATCGAATCCTACCGGACGTTCACCGTGGGTTAGCCGGAAGGCTTCGCGCAGCATCCGCTTGACCCGGCCCCGCCGCGGTGCGTGACCCACTTTGCGCGACACGCTGAGCCCCAGTCGGCTGTGAGGCAGGCCGTTGGGCCGGCAAAACACCGTGAGTGGCCCTGCGTGTTTTCGGACCTTGCCGTCATACACCGCGCGAAAGGCCGCGCCGCCGTGCAGGCGGTGGGCGTGGGGGAAGCGGTTGCCGTGGGGGGGCGCTTCGGGTGTGGGCTGGAGGTAGGTCGTGTTGGGCATGGGCTGAATAGGCGCTAGTGGCTAGCCGCTAGAGCTTAGTGAAGACGCAAGCGGGCTACGGATCGTCAGGCAACCAGCCTCCATACAAAGCCAAAAGCTTCTTGCTAGCGCCTAACGGCTAACGGCTCGCCGCCGGCGTGATCAGCCCCGCTTGTCCAGCTCGGTTTGATAAGTCTGCATCAGCCGGGCCCGGGTGATGAGCCCTTGGATGGTGCCTGCGTGGTCGACCACCACGAGGCTGGCCACGTCGTGCTGGGCGAACTGCTCCATCACCACGTCCAGGGTTTCGTGGGGGCTGGCCACAGGCAGGTTGGTGCGCATCAGTTCCGAGACGATCATCAGCGGCACGGCCTCGCGGCGCACCAGGGTGGCCCGCACGTCTTGGCCCACCACCATGCCGATGCAGCGGCCTTGGTCGTCGGCCACCACGTAGTCGACCACCGCGTAGTCGGCGGCCAGGTCGATGAGCCGCTGGGCCGGGTCGTCGGGGCGTACTTCCACGGCCCGGGCCAAAGGCACGTCGTGGCAGTGAAGCCGGCGCAGCAGGGTGAGGTCGCTGTGGGTGCCGGTGCGGATGCCGCGTTTGCGCAGCATCGCGGTGTAGATCGAGTCGCCGGCCACCAACTGGGCGACGGTGGTGGCCAAGATCGCCACCAGCATGATCGGCAGGATGACCTCGTAGTCGGCGGTGATCTCAAACACCAGCAAAAACGCGGTGAGGGGGCAGTGGGCCACCGCGGCGATCACCCCGGCCATGCCCGCCAAGGCGTAGGCCGCGGGGGTGTCGCCGAAAAAGAACCCCGCGCCACGGCAGGCCTGCGCGAATAAGGCCCCGAGGCTGGCGCCCAGTAGCAGGCTGGGGGCAATGATGCCCCCGGACCCGCCCGAGCCGATGGTCAGGCAGGTGCCCACCAATTTCAGGCCCAAGAGGGCCGCCAGCAGCCCCAGGCCCGTGTCGCGCAGGTGTCCGGTTTGGGTGGAGCCCGAGGCATAGGACACCGGTTCCAGCAAGGCCTCGATGACCGGGTAGCCGTTGCCGAAAAACGTGGGCGGGGCGTAGCCGTTGACCACCGGCTGGCGGAAAAACAACACGAATCCAACCCCCAGCAAACCCAGCAAGGCGCCGCCCAAAGCTGGCTTGAGCCAGGTGGGCCCGGCCAGGCGTTGGCCCATCTGGTCGCTCCATCGCAGGCCCACATTGAACATGGCCCCCAGCAACCCGCACAGCACGCCCAGCACCGCGTAGTGGCCCATCTCGATCATCGAAAACACGCTGGCGGCGTTGAGCGCGTCGCTCACTTCAAACACCGCTTGGTTGTGGCCCAGCACGGCCTGGGTGGTGGCCACGCCAAACACACTGGCCACCACCACGGGCATAAAAGTTTTGAGCGAGAAGTCGCGCAGGATCACTTCCAAAACAAAAATGACCCCGGCAATGGGGGCGTTAAAGATGCCCGCGGTGGCCGCCGCGGCTCCGCAGCCCACCAGTGTCTGGCGATGCTCGCGTCCCACATGCAGCAGCCGTGACAGCGACGAAGCGAGCGACGACCCGATGAGAATGATTGGCCCCTCGACGCCCGCCGAGCCGCCCGAACCGATGGTGAGCGACGAGGTGGCGGCTCGCAGCAGGCCCGCGTGGGCGGGGATGTTGCCGTCATGCCGGGCCAATGCCTCGACCAC